>JAITGT010000060.1 GCA_031280495.1 Eubacteriaceae bacterium | reverse complement strand
TTGCTCCGAGCTGCCAAAGACAGCCGAAGAGTTTAGGGAAAGGCCACTGGGGAGTTTCCCTATGTCTGCCTGGCCGCCGCATTCCCTAAAGCGCGCGAGGGCGGCCATGCCCACTCCATGGCCCTGGCTGTTGCGGCAGGCGCTGATCCAGGCGGCGCGCGCCATATCCTGGGCATGGAGACAGGGGCGGCTGAGACGGGGGATCTGTGGAGGCGCTTTTTGAGGGGCCTGCAGCCTCGGACGCGCACAGCGGCTTGAAAGCCGCAGTGGCCTCCGGGCTGGTCAGGCAGCGCTGCAAAGCCCATTTCCTGCGCAGCGCGCTTTCGGAGGCCCCAAAGGCGCAGTGGGGGCCTGCTGCGGCGATGGCCGGACTGCATTTGCGGCGGGCAGGCGGGCAGTAAAGAGGAGGCGAAGGCGCAGCTGGCACGGCAAATGTGCAGGGGAGGCTTAACAGGGAGATAAAATGCGGATGGGAGCTGTGCCCCTTTTTCCAAGCAGGGACTCGCGCGTTAGGCTCGCCTGGCATGCCCTTATAGGCCAGCGCAGCGAGTGGACGGCGGCCGAGAGGCGCTATGTTTCGCTGTCAGGCATGGCAAGGCTCAAAAGAGGGATAGCGGGGCCTTCCTGCCCGCGACTCTCTGAGGAAAATCCAAATCCCCTAGGAAGGCGCAGGCATGCAGCGGGCGCTCATCCCAGCAATTGAGACTGAGGGCGCCACCGCTCTACTTATATTTGAGGGATCGCTCAATGGGGCTGTTTTTGAAAGCTGCGCCAAATCTCCCAGTACCATCCCTGCCAAAGGGGAGAGCGTTTGCAGGGGTGCTTTAGGGAATACTCAATATGAATAGCCCAAAAGCTCAGTAGATTTTGGCATGTGCGGCAGGAATCGCTCTTTGCCTATTCACGCAAGCGCATATCGAGGGCTGTTTATTGCATGATGGATACACACGTCTAGAATCTGCATTGCTACATTAACATAGTTTAGCCATATTAAGCCAGCGCTGCACTCCTATAAATGAAGTCGCTATAAGCAAAAGGGCTGCAATAGAGCAAAGCGCCCTTTTCGCACAGCCCTTTTTTCATTTGCCTGTCTCATGGTCCCAGCTTGACAAAAAAATCGATGCCGTACATTGCCACCAGAAAAAATACGCATAAAAGCAAAACAGCGGAAGCCCTTAACGCGCCAGATGTTCCTCCGCCCTGCGGCACGCGCTTTTTTAAGGAGACAGCCATGGCAACAAAAGCCACAAAGATAAGTGCAAGCATAGCGACAAAAAACTGCTGCGTTTCCAAAAAAGCCGTAAGGAATTTGTAGGCAACAGCTGACAGAAATGCCGGAAGAAAGCTGAGCACGTTCGCCTTGAACCAAGGCTCTTGACTTTGCTCGCCAAACCCGTCGTCTCCGTAGTCTTCCTCTTCCAAATAGCCACTGGGCTTGGCGTTCATCGCCATGCGCTCTTCTGCCCTCATGCTTTCCTGCACCCTGGAGGCGTCCCTTGTATAAGGTTTATGCGCATTCGCGTCGCCAAAGCTTTTCTTCAATTCTCGCTCTGCCTCTGTTGGCAGGGGCTCTTCTGCGATAGGCTGCGGCTTATAGCGACTGGCGGAGGCACCCCTATAGGCTAGATACTTGCTATATAGCTCTTGGTCCAGGGATGCAAGGTACGTCTCTGGACTTGACACGCCTTTTCGCACTGCCTGGGCAAAGACTTCAGCAATAAGGGGAATTCTGCCATCCAAGAATTTCCGCGCAAGGTACTCTTTTTTGTCTGGGGAAATCGTTGCTGCAACTGGGCTTGCCACGATATTTTCGACTGAGTACCGCAAAGCATTTTCCTGCGATTCTTCGCTTGCCGCTTCCCACAGCTTTTCAAATACAGCCGCGCCCTCGTTCGAAGCGGAGAGGAAATACGTGAGAAAGGCCATCTTCAGGTATTCCCCGTTGACTGTTCCCTTAGGGACTTCGCCCAGCTTGTTCGGAAAGACCTTTAGCCCTGCAGTCAGCGCAAATTCCCTCAGTTTAAAAATATCGGCATCCCGCGTCAGGACGCAATACTTTCGGAATGACTTCCAGGCAGGGGTCCGATTGGACCTTTCATACTCCCTGTTTGCGAGGTTGAGCAGCAGGATGCGGCATTCGTCGTTGTTTGCATTAGACTTAAGCACAGAAAGGAAAGCGTCTTTTTCTACCTGCCCCTCCACCATGAGCTGAGCGGACGCAAGCCTTTTGTCGTGATCTGAGACAAGGTATCCGAACAGCTCTTTTAGGATTGCGGAATGCAGCTCTTTTTCCTCTGGCCCTTTTTTTGCCGATTCACTAAAGAGATCCAAAAAAACCTGAACTTTGCTGAGGTCCGGTGTACCGCTTGACTGAAAAAACTCTTCAAAGAACTCTGAAGAGTTTGCCTGTATATGGCCGTAGGCAATTTGCGCCAGGCTCATGTCGAGCGGGCCGGACTGCGACAGCTCGAAAATGCGGCTTGGCGTGAGGGCGCGGCTTTGCGCGTCGTCCGAGCGCACAATCCTGCCTTGCAGTTCGCCCATAAGCTTGCCGTCATTAGGGAAAAGCCCCAGGACGCGCAGCGCATCTGGTATTTCAGACGGATCTGCAGAATTCCTAATATAGCTCTCGCACAGAGAGCGGGCATCCTCATCCCCTTCTATGCGCTGGGCAAGGATGAAGTCACTCAAATCACGCATGGAAGGCCCTTTTTGCAAATAGTCTTTTAGCCCGTTTAAAGCTATGGCGCGGTAAGCAGTCTGCTTTCCTAGGTAATCGGCGATCTCGCACAGGGCAGGCATATCCTTAAGGCTCTTGACGCGGCTGACAGCCTCAGTCCATAGCTGCGCAAACACGTCGCTTTCCGCGAAGGCAACCGGCAGTTTCAGGGCAACGCTCTTTATTGAGCGCAAGCCTGTGCCTATGCTCTGATCCGCCAGCGCGTTTGCCGCCATCTGTCTTGAATGATTTTCAAAAATCTCAGCCATCCCATTTTCACGGGCAAACGCATAGTAATTCGTCTTGTTGTTAAAATTGGGATCGTTCCAGGAGAGCTCTGCAGCTGATTCCCCATATGCAACAGGGTCTTGGTAATAGGAAGGGTTCGTATACAGCTCGCGAAGCTCCATGGGGCTGGATATGCCTTCCAGAGGTGGGCTGGAAATAGGAAATATATCCTGGCGGTTTGTATTCGTAAAATAAAAGTATGCCTCAACTGGGATGGAGCGGTCCGGAACCCCTTCCAAAATCTCGCCCGCTGCCTGTGTGTCGCGGGAGGAGATCTGAGCCAGCAGCTCGAAAAAACGCGTTTTCTTAAACGTGGAGTCAAGGCTTTTTTCCACTGTTTTTTCGAGATCCTTGAGCGCCTTCACATCGTCCACAAGCCCAGCCAGGCGAACAAACGCGTCCTGGGCCTGGGAAGAGTCGAATACGGGCTCTATTCGGTAAAAGTTGAGCATCTCTTTAAACGTTCGGTAAGCGGCACGAGGCGCCACGGATATCTCAGGATGCATTCCAAAAAAAACAAACGGCACCCTCAGATACTCTTCGCGCGATATTTTTTTTGTGTTAATGAGGCGATCAAGCTCTGCGTTGTAGACCCGAAACAGATCGGGCTTTGAAAGCCATGCATTGGCCATAAAAATGGCCATGGAGTGCTGGATAGAGTCTTCGCGCAAGCTGGAAGAGTCTCTAGCGGCGTACTGGAAGTCGGACTGCGAAAGGCTGCGGTTGCAAAAGCAGAACCCAAAGGATGGAATGGACTGCCCAGACGAATTTGATATAAACGTCGCGCGCTGGCGCGCTGACGGCGGGATGAGGGAATGGATAATCACCGCCATCTCGCATGCATAGTCACTCAGCCTGTCTGTTGCCACAGTCTCGTCCACAATAACAAAGCCGGTTCGCCTTTCCAAAACTGCCCGGTACAGCTTATCAAGAAAAACAGCGAGGCGCGCTGGGCTGTCCAGCCCATACTTGCCGGCAAGCTCCCGTGCGGAAGGAAGCGAATAGCCAAACTCCACCGGAGGAAGCTTTTGGTTCTCGCCAAAGTAACTGTTTGAAAACGTGTCGGGGCAAAGGTATTCTTCCGGAGGGCACTCAGCAATGGGGCGCCCATTTGCGCAGTATTCATAAAGATGGTACATTTCGCAAGGCCGAGGGCTCTGGGTGTTGACTGCCTCTGAAATGTTTGCGACCACAAACGTGCCCTTCGCCGAAGAGTAAAAAAGTTGGCGGCTTGGCACCCCATCCCTTCGCACGCTGTTATAGACAGTGCGGCAGATCTCTTCAATGTGGGCGAAATCGTCGGAAGAGGCGCCGACAATGCCAAGCCCATGCCCCGAAGGGCTCATATTTCTGTCTGCCCATGTATAGTAGAATTGGTCAAATTGTGCCGTGTGCATGGTTTGATTAGTCATGTCAGATCCCCATTGTCTTTCAGCGTGTTGAGTATCAGCCACATGAATGGCTCGTAAAGATTTTTGGGAGAGATGCTTTCGCAGAAATAAACGCTTTCCGTCCTATCACGCTGCCAAATATCCACTTCGCCCCTCTTTTTAAGCATTGGCTGCTTTCCTGTTGCCGAAATCGCAAAATACCCTGACACATACTTGCTGTGGTCTATATGCAGGGTAATGCCCTTTTCGTAGAGAATATCTTTTACGATCTGGTTTTTTTTGCCAAATCTGTCAAAGTCAAAGACAAACCTTCCCTTCTCGCCCTGGCGGTAGCGCCCATTGGACATAAGAAACGCGTACGATTCCTCTTCTTTGGGCATGAGATCCGCCTTTGTCAGGCAAATCGCAATCGCCCTCCTTCCAGGAAAAGAAATGGAGTTTAGCAAGTTGATGAAAGCGACAGGGTTTGTTACCGAATACTGAGCAGGCGCGGAAGCGGCGCTGCGCACAAAAGATGACGCTTTCATTTCACGAATTGCAGGTTTTTGCGGAGGCTCCGCGCCTTCCGCAAGCGAGCGCTGTTCGTCCTCAGCCAATAGCCGAGGGTTCTTTTGCTGCAGCCTTGGTTTTTTTTCGCCAGTGTCCGAACGGATGTCCGCAAAGACGCCCTGCGCCTCAATTGCGACAAGATAGCCATTGCAGTAGTTGAGAAAGCCAATGCGCTCTTTGGATGTCAGAGCCTCTCCTGCAGCGTCGACAAAGGCAATGAGGTAGCGGGCGCTGCTGCCGTCCTCCTTCTCCATATCCATCTTGACGAGAAGAGGGGGAATGCGCGTGTTCAGCGTGCCCCCAGGCAGTATCCCCTGGTCTATATCCTGTATGTAGCTAGAATATAGTGATGCGTACCCAGGGTCTGCGTCGGAAAACACTCCGGAAAAGTTAAGCTGGTCTGAATAGTTCAGACAGTCATAGTCCTTGCGCGCCAATACCGAAATTGCAACCGTCTTGCCTGAGGAAGATGCGCCCAAAAGGCCAATGTAGATCATTTTTCTCTGGAAAAAATCAACTGGGAGCACAAATCCGCAATTCGGGCAGGCAGGGCTGGACGAAGTCAGCGGAATAAGCGACACTGCCCTGTCCGACTTCGTCTGTGAGAGGCGGGCTGTCTTAATACCGTCGCTCTCGCCGAAGTCGACTTTGTTGTAGCCTTCAAAGAACTCCTTTGCCTCTTCCGCCACCTCTGAGTCCACATAGGCTCCCACTGCGTTCTGCATGCCTGCAAAAGAAAGGTTGGGGTAGTTTTGGCGGAATTCGCTGCGAATGTCTTGAAAGCGGCCTGTCATGCGGCGAAAAATCGGCATGCTCTCAAAATCCGCGTAAGTCACCTTGTCAAAGTACACCCCGCAGGTATGGACGCTAAGGACGCCCGCGCAGCCTGGGCATACATGCATCTCATTTCCCCGAGCGGCAGCGCCCAGGCTTTCTTGCGCATCGCTCATTGTCAAAACCCGCTCCGTTCTTCGAGGCGTATAGACAGGCTTTCCGCGCCAGTCCGGCTAATAACAAAGGTAGAGGAGCTGTCCAGCTTTGAGGAAACGCGGTTTGGCGCCCGCCCCCCCGACACAGCTGATTCTTGCCGCGTCACAGAAAATGGGCGAAGGGAAGCGGAATGCACGCTCGCTTGATCCGGGCCAAGGTAAAATACAAGATCCGCAAAATCAGAGAAGGCGGGGTCTGCTTGGGGAAGCAGGCCTTCCGCTTCTGTATAGACCTGGCTGTTTTCGTCATACAAAAGCTGGCTTAGGCGAAAGTATGCCTTGCGGCGGGTCAAGTCCGGATTGTAGCGGGAAATGTGAATCAATTCGTCCTTGCCATACATTTTAGCCAAAAGCTCAAACGAATAATGCCTGTGCGCCTTCAAGCGGACCAAAAATCGGGCGAAGCACAGATATGCAGCATAGCCGGCAACAAGCAAAACTATGGCGAAAATGAAATATTTCATCAATAGGCCCTCCTTTTGCCAATGTTTTGATCTATCCATTGAAGCGCGTCGCTAATGGGGGTCAATTCCAGGCTGTCTCCAGCTGACTTTGGGCGGCTTCCACAAAGGTAGAAGCATTTCATGCCTTCGCGCTCACGCTCAAGCCTTTGAAATTTAGAGAGAAGCAGCGAGTAATTTCTTCCATACCCTGTATAAGAATCTGTATTATCTACAAATATACACAAAAATATTCCTTTACCGCTCCATGCACGCGATATCATCAGGGCGCGAGCAATGAGGTGCGTATTGTCCATTCCTTCGCGCGCTGCCGCCAGGTTAGGACGAAAATTCCTTTCCGCCCTAAAAAAGCCGGTGAAAGAAACAAGCGATCCAGAACCTGGCACAGGCGAAACATAGGCAGTCAATATGTCGCTTTTAGTTTCCGCCAGCGCAGCGAAAACCGCCTCAGCCTGCCTGTGAAGCGCGAGCCGTTTTTCGTATGTCCCTTCGCCCTTCGCCAGCATCACATACATTGCCCATATTGGCGAGGCAGGCAGGGGCGGGAGCTCAGGCTCGGAAAAGTGTGCGCTCCCGCTTTTTCCCGCTATAGCAGTCGGGTGCTCCAAACCCCCTTTCCCCTCGACAACAGCATTTGCTTCCGGTTCAGCCCACAAATCGGAAAGATCGCTATCGGCATCGTCTTCCGCCGCCGGCGAAATAGGAGCCTCAGTTTGCTCTGGCGCCAAAAAACCCAGTTCCACGGCTTCCCTCAGCTCCTCAAGGCCAAATGTGCCGACCTGAAGGGCGCTGAGCAGCCCAGGGCTCATCAGGCTCCTGTTTGGATAGTCAATATCCCAGAGCGCACCTGTCACAAGCAAGACCTTTTCCACGATCCTTGCGTGAATAGCCGCGGTAAAAGCCGCGTCGTCAGCGTTTGCGCGGCTCAAATCCGGCTCGCTCTCCCTGCCGATTCTTGCAGCCTCTTTTTTTCTGAGGCTGAAAGGCTCCCAGAGCACGATTCGCACGTCGTTGGGCCTGCCAGAGGCAATGACAAAGTGGGACAGTGATAGGAAAGCCGTGGGCAGCCTCCTGCTTTCGAAAGCCTGAAAAGCGCTAATAAAGCCAAGAGCCGCCTGTTTTGCGTCCTCAGGGCTTGGATCGGTCTGCAGCCATTTGGAGTAAGGCAAATAGCGGCACTCTGTCTCAGCCGTGCGGTAGAGCTTTGGCGCGCCGTCACGGTACAGAACTTCGTCCGGCGGCAAAAAAGCGCCTACACCCTTGAGAAGCCCTGGATTCCGTGACATTTGCTCTACGCTCAGGCGGAAGGCAAGGCTGCAGCCGTCTAAGGAGACTTCATAGACATGTCCCATCAGAAGTCGCCGACATAGGTGACAGAAACAAATTGCTTTATGCGAAAATATGCGGAGTCCTGCACCCACTGTTTCATAGGGTAGTTGTGCGCCATATCGCGGGACAGGCTCCCGCCCGCAGCGGCATATGCCGCGTCAAAAGAGGAAAGCATGCTTTCAGACCATGTTATGGCGCGATAATCCGGGCGATCTGTTTCCGAGGCCATTGACGCCGCGTCTTGGTGCATTCTTTCCCAACGCCGCAAAAACTTGCTTTCAGACGATAGTTTTTCAGTGGCGAAAAGAGCGGCGACATCTACTGTGCCAACCGGTTCCGTGTCGTCCAAAAATGCCTCATATGCGTCGGTAAAGAGCAGAATCGCGCATTTCCCGCTCTCCCCCTTCAGCTTAGTTATGGAAGCATTGAGCGCAGCCGCCACATTGCGCTGAAAATGGCTTTGCCCCTCTTCCGCCTCAAAATTATTGACAAACGACATGGCTGCGTCGTAATCGTTTGTAAAGCGCTTTCCGCTGAATGTGACATAGTCCACTGCCTTTGCCGAAAACACAGTAAACCCAATGTAAAGGCATTCCCTCAAAGCCTCACCCGGGGGGAAATCCCTGCCTGCCTCGTTAACAAACACAGCCATGTATTGGCGCACCCACATAAGGAGGCTTGCCATGGAGGAAGATGCGTCGAGGACGCAATCGCAGTAGACGGCCTTAATTTCATCTGCCATGCTTATAAACCCTCAAAACGGTGTATGTTGTCAAAGCGCCGCTCCCCTCGTCTTCAATGCGAAAGCATATTCCTTCGCCCAATTCGCCTTCTGGGTTTTTCGCGCCATCCACATAATTCTCGTCTACAATAAGGTAGCGGACGCTTTCGCCGATTCGCACGAAATAGAATAGGTATACGCGTTCACGGTACTTCACGCCTGAGCGGGGCGGGTAGATATCTGCGCTTCGAAGACGCTTCAGCCTGCCTTCCTTGGACAAATAGGCGTATTCAACAGCATGGGCGTCGCCGTCCCGCAAATATGCGGTTCGGCGCAATGCTGTCTGGACGCCTCCCCGCTCCTGCCTGATTTCGTACTCAACTTCCGTTTCCTCGCCATTTTGGCTTGCATAAAAGGCCAGCTCGTTCGCAACAAGGCTGCAAGGGGCGCACTTCGGGCCGTTTGGGGAAGAAAGGTAACCAAGATAGGCACTCAAAAAAGCGTCGATTGCTTTCATTGGGCTTTCGCGCGTTTCCAAAAAATCAAAGCCCCATCCCATTCTCTTCTGGCTATTTATCGACTGGATTGATTTTTCAACCATTTCCTGCAATGCAGAATCGTCGAGCTGAGGCTTTTCATCTGGAAACAGGCAGCAGGAATGGTGCAATGGGCCGCTGCCGCCAAAAAGCGGCGTGCCTTTGTAAAGGTAGTAAAGAATCACGCCAGCGGAATAGATGTCGAACAGAACGCTTACCTGTGCAGATCCCTCCTGAATGGCAGGATGTGAAAAATTTGGCGTGTATCCTTGGCTGCTGACATAGTCTCCGCATCCTACGACGGTGTCAAAATCTCCCAAGACGGACAAAAGGCGGCCAAATTCATCCCGCCGCACCAAAATATTCGAAGGCTTTATGTCCCGGTGCACCTTTCCCATAGCGGCGAGATCGCGTATTGCAAGCAAAAGGCTCAGGAAAAGGCTTGCCCTGTCTTCGTCAGCCAGCGACCCGCTTCGCACAGCCTGCGAAAGCGTCTGGCTGTAATAGCGGGAAACATAGGCTTCGGCGCCTTCTTCTCCAAAAATGCTGACGAGGCGCCGCCTTTCCAAAATTTCGGCAAGATAGGGGCTATAGGCCCCTATAAAGCCATCAGAAGGCGAAGTGCCGCTCCGCTGCGCCTCTTTGAGAAAATACTTCTCCCCATTTGGGCCGGACGCTTTGTAAAACCGGCTTTTTTTCCCCTCAACAAAATAAGCGCGCACATCCGCAAGAGGAAGCTTCCCTGGCGAAGCTGCTAAATGTGAAGCAAAAGCTTCCTCTCCCAAGAAATCGCGCGCAAGGCGGTTTGCTCTGGCAAGCGACTCCAAAAACCCTTCACCCCCTGCATTTAGGGAGAGCGCAGCTTTTGTGAAAGCAGCGGGCGGCTCCATCTCCGCCTGCTCCCAGACATCCACAACAAAGCGCCCCAGTGCCTGCCTTGCTTCAGCCTCTCCGTCGCATATGGGAGCAATGGATGCTGGATGGCCAATCGACAAAGCGCTGCCAGAAAAATAGCAGCAGTCAAGAGAAACACTCCTGTGGCAGTACCCATGGAGGGCAAGGGAAAAAAGCGCGCAAAGCGCTTGGGCGAGAACAGGAGCCACATTTTGGCGCTTGAGGAAGGCATCTGACAGCCTGCCCTCCGGAGCCTGGGTGCATAAAACAGGTATGCAATCGCCGTAAAGGCGCGCCTCTCCAGCGTCTTCAAAAGACAAAAACGCAGAGGAAGCGTAAGGAATGGGAAGTTGGGGCGCTTCCTCCAAAAGATAGGAGCGGCCTTCCCATGCCGCTTCAAGGGAGAGCGGCGATTCGCTGGCTTGCGCAATCACCGCAAAAGCGCCCTTCCTAAAAGAAGCTTCCCATTCCACTTTCAGCCCTTTTTCCGTTTCCATGGCAGCCAGGTTTCTTTGTTTTTTGTTTCATCACCGATAAAGTGCAAAAGTACGAGTGACTGGTTGTCGCCAGTCGTGCTGGCCGCGGCGGCCAGTATGCTTTCAACAGCATCTCCTCCCGCGCCGGAAACTGCCAGGCGGGCCACATCTTCCAATGAGACGCGCCCAAAGGCGCCGTCCGAGCCAATGAGAAGGCGATCGCCCCGCTCTGGCTCAAAGGCGCGAATATTCCCCTTAAGGTGCACTTTGGGAGAGCCTAGGTATTGTACAATTGTGTTTTGCGTTCCCTCCGCCCTGTCAAGAGGGATAAAGAGCTCAGCTGAAGAGCCGCGAACGAGAATGGCAGGGCTGTCCCCACACCCGCAAACCGTCACGGTTCCGGAATAGTCCACGGCAAAAGTCAGCGTCGAGCCCACATCGCAGTCAAAAAAACGGTCGCGCAGGCGGGTGCTGAGCCTGTCCAGCACGATGTCCGCCCAAGTTGCTATGAGGCTGTTTCTTGCCGCAACGCCAGCTGAGGCAAACTCCTCAGACAGAGCCAGCTCCACAGCCTCCTGAAAAAGGCTGGCAACAGCGTAACGCGACGATTCGCTTGATCTGGACAGGCTCCCAACCCCGTCCGCGACGGCAGCGATAAAAAGCCTGTCCGATCCGAGAGAATCGACCATAATGCTCATATAGCGCATGGAATCCTCCATGCGCTCCATTCCATTGCGGCTGGATTTGGTATAAATATTCAAATCTTTTCACCAGCTGAATTGCTTCCTTCATACTAGCATTATTCGGCGAAAAAGTCTATACTTGAGGATAAACGGTCGACAAAGCGCGGCCTGCGCCAACCAAAAACGACAAAAGGACAATGCAAAAGTGGCAATCGGCAAAGAAGAGCTGTCGGCTGCAACGCCTCTAAAAATAGCGTCTGCAAACAGCCATAACTATGTATTGGAGAAGGAAGGGGAAAAGATCCTCGTCAAGTGCTCTGTGAAAACTGATTCGCAGACGCGGGCGATGTATTTGGCAGAAAACGAAAAGCTCTC
>JAITGT010000096.1 GCA_031280495.1 Eubacteriaceae bacterium | reverse complement strand
ACACTTGAAGCCTCCTTTCTTGGCATACCGCTGCGGGAATGGACCGTCAATGTGCTTCCCGACACAATGCTTTACCCTGGAGGAGAGCTTATCGGCGTGCGCATTGACTCAAAAGGCCTGATCGCCTACAAATATGAGGATATAGGGGAGATCCCTTCACCTGCCAAAAAGGCCAATGTCCATATTGGCGACATCATCCAGAAGCTCAACGGCGTAGAAACAAACAATGCCGTTGAGTTTAGGGAAAAGCTAAACGAGGTGGCCCCTGACGGAAAAATGGTGCGACTGACAGTGATTCGCGACGCATCGCTCATTGACATTATGGTTTCGCCAGCATATTCAGACAAGGAGCAAAAATGGCTCATAGGCCTTTATATTAAAGACGACATTGCCGGCATTGGGACTCTGACGTACTTAAATGAAGACCGCAGCTATTTTGGCGCGCTCGGGCATGCGATTGCTGAAGTGAAAAGCGGCGTCACTGTGCCCATCAACAAAGGCGAACTAAAGGGTGCGCAGGTCATCAGCCTTGTGAAAGGCGAGCGCAACGAGCCTGGGGCGATTCACGGGATCATTGCCAAGAAAGATGACTATTTCGGCTTCATTTCCGCTAACAATAACTTCGGAATTTTTGGAACCTACCAGGGCGGGCTGATGGACGCCACTAAAAAGCCAATGCCGATCGCCCTACAGGGAGAAGTAAAGACTGGCCCTGCCACAATCCTTACGACACTTGGGGACAAGGCAAAGGAATACGACATTCGAATCAATAAAGTGAACCAGCAGGCCTATCCAAACACGAAAAGCATGGTAATACAGATTGTGGACCCGGAACTGCTCGAAAAAACCGGAGGGATCATACAGGGAATGAGCGGCAGCCCTATTTTGCAAAATGGGAAGATTGTCGGAGCAGTCACCCATGTGATGGTTAACGATCCTAAAATGGGGTATGGCGTGTTTATTGAATGGATGCTTCAGAACCACATGCAGTAAAGTGGAGCGTGCAGCGCTGGAATTTGTCCAGCGCTTTTAGTATATTTTATATATATTATAAATATCGGTCGAACAAAAGTCTTTAGTCCGAGAGGGTGCGAGAGTAGAATACATTTATGGCATTTTATGGATTGTAAGTCAAAAAACGCTTGAATTAAGCCATCAAACAAGTTATTGTTACATTATGAGTGGAAAAGGCCGGCTATTTTGGGAGGAACATGAATGTTTTGAGTTTCTAGGCATGATGCCTAATGTTCGACAAATTCACTAAATTAGGGTGTTGTATTATATTAGAGAGAAAAAATTTCTGTAAAAGGGGAACAGATAATGAAGTATACCGTAGCAATCGCCGATGACAATGCAAATTTTGCAGATGCCATCGAGAAAAAGCTATCTACCACCGACAAATTTGAGGTCGTAGGGGTTACCTCAAATGGCAAGGACATGGTAGAGCTTATTCGAAAGGAGAAGCCAGATGCCATCATTGTCGATCTCATCATGCCGACAGCAGACGGCCTTGACGTGCTGAGAAGCGTTCAAAGTTTTGGCAAGTCCTACAACCCAAAAATCGTCATGCTGTCAGCGGTGGGCGGCGAAAAGTTCACAAAGAAAGCCGTCGAGCTAGGAGCTGACTATTATTTTGTCAAACCGGTTGATTTGGATGACTTTGCCGCAAAATTCCAGGATGTTTTCTCTTCAGATGATGAGAATATAACAACGTCAAACCTAAACTTTGAGGCGCCCTACGAAAAGCCAGCTGAACCCCCGCAAGCCACTAGCAAAAATTACCATTTGCTCATCACTTCTATCCTTCATGAAATTGGCGTACCTGCTCACATCAAAGGCTATACATATATGCGCGACGCAATAAAGCTTATCATTGAGGAACCAGAAATGCTTGGAGGAATTACCAAAGAGCTATATCCGACTATCGCAAAAAAATACACCACGACGCCAAGCCGCGTTGAGCGCGCTATCCGCCACGCCATAGAAGTCGCATGGGCGCGGGGCAGAGTCGAAACGATTGATCTCATTTTTGGCTACACAATAGATCAAAACAAAGGGAAGCCTACTAATTCCGAATTCATCGCAATGATTGCCGACAAGATCCGCATGCAGGTGGGTGAATTTGCATAATAGCGGCTGCCGCACCGCGACACTATCGCGGCAGCGGCCTTTTTTTGAATTGGCGAGCGGCGTGCCGCCCAAAAAAGAGCGCCTACCGTTTTTGAAGTGCCGGCAGGCGCTTTCCTATTCTTTACTGTCTTTTGCATCTGGAGTGACAGAGTGGACCAGTTTATGCGAAGGGTGGGCTTCAGTTTCCTCTGAAGCGCGCTCAAGTATTTTATCCAGCCTGGTGGTCAGCGACCGGTAGAGCCTCTCTTCGCTGGAAAGGTTTCGGACGCGCTCACTAGGGTTTCGATCCAGCGAAAACAGGATACTGTCGACTTCTGGCGAGTCAAACTCTGGCCTGCGCCGTTTTTTCGCAGGGGTATTTTCGGGAGGGGCGCTGAGTTTGCTTATGTCTTGAACCTTCTTAGCTGGTTTTTTCGAAACTTTCTGCTTATCTTCCAGCGCAATGCCCTGCTTGCCGTTTGGCGCCTTTGTCTCAGCTTCCGGATTTTTGCTTTTCTCTGAAAGGCTGTCGCTAGCACTTTCTGATAGAGACTGCCTGCTTTCTTCCGGAATTGGGTGCCTAGCGGCGCTATGGCTGACTATAGATGCGGCGGGCGGCTTTTGCTCCCCCTCAGCGTCAGGCGCATCTGCCTTTTTGCTCACTTCCTCAGTTATAGGATCCGCAGCCTCGCTTTGGTGTTTAGCGCTGCCTGTTTTGGCATTCGCCTTGGTTTTGCGGTGGCTTTCATTGGCTAGCGAGGGTTCTGTCCCGCTGCTGGCAGCTCGCGCTTTCACATCTCCCTGATCGCGCAGTTCCTCTGCAACCGATACTCCCTCGCCAATGCGCGCGCTCGCTTCATCGCCGCTGTGTGCACCATTTTCTGCTCGCACTCGCTGCTCGCCGGGCGCCGCGCTGCTGGCCTGCTCTTCTATTTGGGTCAAGGCGGCTTCGGCGCCAGCAGGGCTGTGGCCTTCGCCGCCCGCTCTGCCCTCTTGAAAGGCAGCAGTAGCCTGATCGGTCGCCTTCGATGCTGCTGGCTGGCTTTCGGCCTCATTGCCAGCTCCATGCAAGGGAAGCGAGCCAGCCGGCGCAACGCTAATTTCGCTCAGCGCCTCTTGGATTGCCACCGTGTCCCCCTCTTCCGCCTCTGGGATTGCGGCGGGGGGCAGCCCCCCGCTGGCGGCAATAGGCAGGGCTTCGGCCTCAACGCTTTGCGAGCCATCCGCAAAGCTGTCAGCCTGGCTTGCGCCTTCAGTTGCCGGGGGCAGCCCCGCGCTGCTGTCTCCGCTTTCTTGTGGCTCTGGAAGCGCCTCTCTCGATTTGGCGGCGCTGTCGGTGTCTAGGCCGTGGTCATACACTTCAAAAGCATATTCGTCCCTGCCGAGAATGGCGTCAAGCTCCTCAAGCGCTTTTTTGTGGCGAACGGACTGACTCACCAACTCAAGAAGCTCAGGCTCCTTAACGCGATATATTTTAGGCAGCTCGCGCTGGATGGGGACAAGCTGCGTTTCTGCGGATATTTCCGGCGTCGGTGGCGGCAACCCTTTTCTTGCCGCTTTTCTGAGCGCCCTCTGTTCCCTTCGAATCATCTGGCGGCGCGAGTATTTTCTTGGGCGAGTAATGATCCACATCATCAGCAAGAAAAAAGTCAGGTTCAAAAAACCGACAATGATCCATATATACTTCATAGCCGGGCTCACTTTTCTTCCCAATTGCAAGGAAGCCAAAGTTTGTTCCACCTCAGGTATTGAGCTTAGAAGCGCGTTTTTGCTGATAATGGAAACCTGGTAAGATTTTCCTTTGTGAATCGTAAAGAATATTTTGCCTTCGCCTGTTTCGTTCTTGTTGGCGTCAAGAAATCGAAAATTGTAGCACCAAAAGATAATGCCGTTTATATTGACATATTGAAGATACTTTGTATCCCTGCCCCCTCCGGCATATGAATCGGCAATCTTGCCCAGCATTGCGACCATAAAGGAATGGCTTTTGTAAGTGTCGTTGAAAATGTCGTTTCCGAGCGAGATCTTTGCCTCGTCTAGCCCTTCTACGGTTTCAGGATCCAGTTCTTCATAAATGTTTGTCGCATGGATGATAAACTTTGTGTCGTTTCCCGCCTCGTCCTTAAATTGCGCGATCAGGTTTTCATCGTCAATAGCGAGCACGCTGGTTGCATATTTTGCTGGAACAATGATTGAGTAGCCAATAGCATGGTCGTAAAACTCTTGTCCGCCTGTAGCGAAAACGAATGATGTCAAAACAGAAAAAATAGTAAATATGCATAAAATAATCAACAGTTCGTTCGTAATTTGTCTTTTTTTTCTCCTGGGAGACAGCATTATTTTTCGCCTTTATCGGATTTGGGTAATAGCTCGTCGCAGGGAACGCACCGATCGGAAACTGTCATCATTATGATAAATAATTAAATAATTATAACCTAATTTACAAAGCAGTGCAGCTGTATTATTATATCATAGTTGAGAATTGGCTTCAAATTCGATTCCCAAAGAATTAACAATTTTAACGGCTCTCAAGCCGAAAAAAACATGTTTTGCCGCATTCTGTTAAGCTTTGACAATCAAAAACCGATATATTATAATTAAGTCCGATTCAATTGAAGCAAAGGCGAACCATTCCTTGAGGAATCGCGGCACCTGAGAAGCGTTCCCTCTGTTTCTAGCACACCCATCATGGGTTTTGCATATGCAAGCCAAGCGCCGGCAGAATGGAGAGGCAGTGGTAACACTCATTTTAGGCGGATCCCGCAGCGGAAAAAGCATGTTAGCCCAAGTATTGGCTATTCGACTCAGCGCAATAAGGGAAGGAAAGCTTTTCTATTTTGCAACAATGGTCCCAGTTGACGAAGAAGACGAAAAGCGCGTTGCCAGGCACCGGCTCGAGAGGGATGGCTGGGGGTTCGAAGCTGTGGAGGAAGGTTACGACATTGCTTCAAAAGCGCCCGGCTTTGCAAAAGGTGACATCGTCCTCTTCGACAGTGTGACTTCTTACGTTATGAATATTCTCTTTAGCGACAACGATGTTGTGAATCGCATTCGAAGCGATGACATTCCCAAGGAGATAAAGGCGCTGTCAGACGCAGCGGGCGATCTGATCATTGTCAGCGACTACATATTCTCGGATGCCGAACGCTACTCCCCTGAGATTGAGCGCTACCGCTCTATTCTCGGAAAGGCGCATTTATCAATTGCCTCCTTCAGTGACGCAGTCATAGAGTGCACTTACGCCAATGTGAAGATCCACAAAAACACTCTTGGCACAGACTTTGCGCCGGTTTTGGAAGAATTCAACCGCCTGGCGGAAGAAAGCTCCTTCCGAATGGACGCTTAGCCCTCTTTTGCTTCTGCCTTTTGAGCAGGCATTCTTTTAGCAAATCATATTTGAAAGGAGAGGCTGCCGCGAATTGCAGACCGGCCAGATTCCCAAATGCTGGGCCAAGCGCAAGGCCTCAACGCGCACTTGGCGAAAGGCGGCTTCCGATAGCGCTTTGAACTGGCATGCAAATTCCTGCATCCATTTCGCAATGCTTATCCCATTCTTGATCTGCATCAGCATGTTTACAAAAATTCCCGTTCGCAATTTTGCGTGGGACGAACGGCAAGGCGCAAATGCGGCTATTTTTCTTCCGGTCGTTGGGGCCGTTTGCGGAATTGCCTCTTTTTTGGCTGTGAAGGCCTGCCGCGTTCTTGCATGCTATGGGATTGCCTCAGCAGATCCTCTTGCTGCAATGGCGCTTCTTTCGCTGTTTTGCGTTTGCGGCTTTCTGCACTGGGACGGGTTCATGGACACTGTGGACTGCCTTTTGTCTTCGAGGGACCGCGAAGGAAAGCTGCGAATCCTAAAAGACTCAAACACAGGGGCATTTAGCGTTGTTGCCGCTGGCCTTCTGCTTGTCTGCCTTTTTGCCTCAATTAAGGCATGGCTGGGAGCTTCTGAGGACCTTGATTTCATCCTCGTTCTGGCGCCGGCCTTTTCCCGCGCCTGGGCGGCTTTTTTGATGTTTTCCGTGCCCACTTTGGAAACAAGCTCACTAATGCGCTTTTTTACCAAAGGCGCTTCAGAGTACCACAGGCTTTCCATGCTGACGGCAAGCACGCTGGCGGCGCTGCTGGCCGCCTTTGAAGCAGGCAGGCTGACACCAGTGGCTTTCGCCGTAGGCGCAGCTTTAGGCTATGTTGTGGCTAATACAGCTCGTAAAGAACTGGGCGGCATTAATGGGGATATCATCGGGGCGACAATCGTTTTGACAGAGGCCGCTATATACTTCGCAGCGCCCATTGCAGCCCAGTTGCAAAGCCTCCTCTAGGCCAGTGTTCCAAAGCTGGCGCAATTGCGAATGAATGCCCAATAGGAGGAAATAATGATATTGGTGTTTGGCGGAGCTTACCAAGGAAAGACAGAATTTGTGGTGAGCTCGCTCGGATATTCCGTGGAAGACATGTTTGCCTGCTCGGATAAAACAGAGCTTAGCTTCGGCAGGCCTGTTATAAACCGCTTCCATGAATTTGTCTATGGCCAGGTTTTAAGCGGAAAAAACCCCATTGCTTTCGTCACCAGCCATTTAGACAGCTTTCGGGACAAAGTGGTTGTGATAGACGACGTATGCTGCGGCCTAGTACCTATGGGCAAAGAAAACCGCGAATACCGAGAATGCGCGGGTAAGATCATGCAACTGCTTTCGCGCCGGGCAGACAGTGTTTACCGCGTTTTTTGCGGTATTGGAGAGCGCCTAAAATGACCCTTACTATCCAGGCAGTCCGGCATGGAAGGACAGAGGCAAACGAGAAGAAGCTGTTTTCGGGGACAAACGACGGATCTGTAACAGAAGGCGGAATGCGGCTACTTATTGAAAAAAAGGCAGCCGGCATTTATATGGACACAGAATGGCACTATACAAGCGGCATGAAACGCACTCTCCAAACGCTGCAGATCCTCTTTGGAGACGTAGCCTCAACGCCTGTCCCACTTTTGTCAGAATACAATTTTGGGGATTTCGAAATGAAGTCAAACAGCGAACTAATGGCAAGTGGGGAATTTATGAACTGGAGAGCGGACCAAACTGGGGACTACGCCTGCCCGAACGGCGAAAGCAACAACCAGTTTCTCTCCCGGGTCATACGCGGCTTTGAGTGGACTGCAGATGACGCCAGCAAAAGGCAGTTTCAGTCAATAACGCTCATTTCCCATGGGGGGACAATCAGCTTTTTGTATCGTTACCTTACAGGGGACTGGAAGAGCCACATATATGAAGTCATGCCAAAGCATGGCGAAGGCTATGTATTTGACGTGAGCACGTCTAAAGGCGCATCCAAAGCGCTTAAAGTGCGCAGGGTTTGCCTGGACTCGATGTAGGCAAAGCAGCTTACTGGCGGAACACGGAAAAATTGGTCGCACTCCGCCAGGCGGGCGAACTCGGAGCGCATCAAAGCAGCTTACTGGCGGAACACGGAAAAATTGAGAGGGGCGCAAGCGCCTACCGGCGCAGGCGCTGCAAAGAGCCAACCCTTATGAAGGTAGCGAATTCTGCACTTGAATTAGTGGGCGAAACGCCGCTCATGCGGCTTAACGCCCTAGCAAAGCGGCATCTAGCATCCAGCGACATCTTGGCAAAGCTGGAATTCTTCAATCCACTTTCCCACGATCGCGTGGCAAACGCCATTGCAAAAGAGTTAGAGGGCGCAGGCATCCCCAAAAAATCAGCGCTTTTTTCCTGGAGCTTCGACGACAGCTGCCTATCCCTCGCTTTATACGCCTCTTCCAAAGGCATGCCTTTTACTGTTGTGATGCCTGACACATCAAAAACAAAAAATCAAGGCATTGTGCGCGCAATGGGCGGGGAAATAGAGCTGTCCAGCGCAGTTGGAGGACCGGAAGAGAGCGAGAGCCAGGCCAGGCGGCTTGCCCAAGCAAACCACGGGACATACATTGATATTGGGCAGATGAAGCTAAATGCGCAATACTATTCAGCTGCTCCAGAAATTTGGCGCGACAGCAGCGGGATGCTTGACGCATTCATAGCCCCCATCGCATTTGGCAGCGATTTAAGCGGATTTTACCACTACTTTAAGGAAAAGAGGGCAGAGATTAGGGTTTTCGGCGCAGCCAGCGAATCGGGAGTCGGCGAAGACGATGCATATGTCCTGGAGAACCATGTCAAAAGCTATGACGAGCTCTTAGTTTCAGGAGTGGATGAAGTTTTGGATGAGATCGACGCGGCGGCCCAGCTTGAGGGCCTGATTATCGGAGACGAATCCGCTGCTGCCCTTTGCGCATCCTACAAAGTGGCGAAAAGGCCCGAGTACCGAGGGAAGCGAATCGTCTGCTTATTGACGGATGGCGGAATTGGGTTAGTGTCCAATGGATACTAGAAGGAAAAAAGCGCTGCGCAGGCAGTAAAGCCTTTATAGCGCTTGCGCCATTCCTTGCTTATA
Source organism: Eubacteriaceae bacterium (assembly GCA_031280495.1). The sequence goes on along the minus strand of JAITGT010000096.1, from coordinate 776 downwards.
CCCCATTCTATATAGGGCCTGCCGCAAAATGTAAATAATCTATTGCGGCAGCCCTCTTTTGCATAGTTAATGGAAATCTGTTACATTTACTATTTTATCTGTGGTTTAGGAGCAAAAAAACAGCGCCTAAGCTGCGCCAAGGCGCTATGCGTGCAAACCATATTGCAAATAAAGCGATGGCGCAGTCTGACAGTCTTTTGGAGAAGCGACTTTCCGAGCCTTTTGTTTTGAACTTTTGAGTGAAATTTTCTAATTTTCTAACATGGTCAGTTGAAAATTGAATTGCAACAATAAAGTGGCCCGTTCGGGACCCCTTGTGCTATCATGTGATTACAACAAAAATGAAGCGTGAGGGCGGAAATGAGCCACTATTGCAATGATACCATCAGAACTCCGGATTTCAACCACTTGTCCATGACTGAGCGCGTGAAAATCGAGGCAGGGCTAAGGCACGGCCTTAGCCCTGCCTCGATTGCCCGCGAGATCGGGAGGGCTCCGTCAACGGTCAAAAGGGAGATAAAAAGGGGAATGGGCAAGCAGATCTCAGGAGGCAGGGAGCGGCTTGCGCACCTCGCGGAAGCGGGGCAGGCCCGCTATGGCGCGGCGCGCGCCAAGGGCGGCGCGCCGCGCAAGGACGGGCTGAAATTCGTGCGGGACGTGGAAAGGCGGATGCGCAAGTCCCGCGAGGCAAATCTGCCTGCAGGCCCGGACGGCTTTGTGGGCGCCGCCGCCGCAAGCGGAAAATATGGCCCAGGCGAAACCGTCACGACGCGGAG
>JAITGT010000094.1 GCA_031280495.1 Eubacteriaceae bacterium | reverse complement strand
TTAAATCCGGTGTCCTTGAAGCCGTGCTCGCGGCCATGCAAAAGAATGGCATGCTTCGGGTTACTGTGGCGAGCCCTGGCTCATCTGCGGCGAAGGCGCCCCCCGGCGCCAGCGAAGCGCAAAGAAAAACAGGCAGCAGCCCATTAGAACCTTGCGCGGCGGCAGTGCGGCAAAGATTCATTTGGCTTCCGCAGATGAAAGAACTGATGTGAAGCCGGACTCTCCGGCGAAAACACTGCCAAATCAGGTTGCACTACTGCACCGCTCCGAAAACAAACTGATAGTTTTCCCTTGAAATATGGCAAAGGGATTCGTAAAAAGCGCAATCTCACTAAAATGCATTTCAGAAACCTCATAGCCAACAGCCGCGCCTTTGCTCGCTGCGACAAGCCAGGTGCAATGTACATGGGCTTTGCAGTCAGTGCTCTGGCGTTCTTGGCTCTTCGTAATAGTGTTAACACGCCCCAGGAAAGGAGCCAATCGCTTGGAGCGGATTCTTCGGATATTATATACATCTCTCTGGCCATTGTTTCGAGCGCTCATCATGGCAACCGTCCCTTTGGCGCTTGCCTCGTTCTTTATTGGGCTGCTAATCGCCGTTGTCACTGCGCTTGCGCGGCTGTCGTCTTCAAAGATTCTGAGAGGCGTCTTTTATGCATATGTTTGGATCTTTCGAGGAACGCCGCTATTGCTTCAGCTGTTTATAACATTCTTTGGCCTCTCCCAGCTAGGGCTCGCTCTTAATGTGTGGACTGCGTCAATTATCGCGCTGGCGCTAAACACTGGCGCCTATGCTTCCGAGTCTGTTCGCGCCGCCATTCTTTCCATTCCAAAAGGGCAGTGGGAAGCGGCACAGTCCATAGGAATGAACCAGGGGACGATCTACCGCAGAATTATCGCCCCACAGGCTGCGAGGACCTGCATCCCCCCATTGTTTAACACGTTCATCTCACTCGTCAAAGACACATCCCTTGCCTCCAGCATCACAATGCTGGAAATGTTTATGCAAGCGCAGCGAATTGCCGCTTACTATTACGAGCCGCTCTGGCTCTATATTGAAGCAGGGCTATTTTACCTTGTTGTGTGCACACTTTTGACAGCCCTTCAGGGGCGCCTCGAAAAGACGACATCAAAGCATATATAGAGATCTTTCAAGGCAAAGCGGCGAAAGGCCGCAGAGCAAGAAACTTGGAAAGGAAAGGCTGCCTGCAAGGCCGCAAAGCAGGTCAGTTTTCTCTATATAAAGAGAGAATTGATGCGTTGGCGTGCTTGCTTATCATTTGCAGCATACATTATATGGCAATAATACTAGAGTCTCTGACCAAAGCGTTTGGCGAGCACACTGTGCTCAAATCTCTCAACCTTACATTCAACGACAGTGAAACAACAGTCATTGTAGGTCCTTCCGGTTCAGGGAAATCGACAATGCTGCGATGCCTAAACGTGCTGGAGATGCCAAATAGCGGTTCGGTGGCAATTGGGGAGCAAACGATAAGATTCGGCGCTCGAAAGCTGGCAATAAAGGACATTCTTGCTTTTCGAAGAAGAACTGGGATGGTGTTTCAAGGATTTCACCTTTTCCCACACCTCAGCGCAATGGAAAACATCACGGAAGGGCCTATTTACGTACTAGGAGTGCCCAAAGAGAAAGCAAAGGAAGACGCTCTCCTTTTTCTCAAGAAGGTCGGCCTTTCTGATAAAGCGGATGCCCTTCCAAGCAGGCTGTCTGGAGGGCAGCAGCAGCGCGTCGCTATTGCGCGAGCCCTCGCTATGGATCCTTACTTCCTCCTTTTTGACGAGCCAACCAGCGCACTAGATCCAGAGCTAGAGGGTGAAGTGCTCAAAGTCATCAGCGAGCTTTCTTTTGAAAAGAAGTCTATCATCATCGTCACGCACAACATGGCATTTGCCAAACGAGTCTCAAACCGTATTCTGTTCTTGGAAGATGGCTCCATCCAATTTGATGGAACGCCAGATGAATTTTTCACCACCGGCATTGAGCGCATAAATAGCTTCCTTTCCGCTATGGAGTTCACCAAAATCTAGATGCTGTTTGCACTTAAAAAAAAACTTGCTCTCAATTCTTTGCTTAAACAGCTCCTTGCCATGCCCCAGAGGCTTTTGCGGCGTCTTCGGCAAAGCGCCGCCATGCTTTCTGCTGCATGCCGCATTACAGCGCCATTGCAGTTATGATCCATTAAGCGCTTGCGTTCGAACAGCGCCTTCCGTTATTTAAAACTTATACAATTCTATATAATTATAATCATTGATCAGATTTTATGTTTAATTCCTGCTTCAAGGAGTGGCTTGCGCGGAACTCTCCACAGGCTGGCGCCGTGTAACTCACGGCAAGAATTATACAGCTCTCGCTTATTGACAGATAGCTGCCAATTTTATTAGAGCTATTTTTTCTAAATTCTTAGCAGCGTTGACATCCCTGTGGTGATGGGCGCCGCAGCTTTGGCAGCCCCACTCTCTTTGCGAGAGTTTCAGGCCGCCATAAACAGCGCCGCAATTGCAGCAGGTCTTGCTGGATGGGAAAAACGGATCCGCCAATGCCACTTTGGCGCCTGTTGCCTCTGCTTTATATAGCAATTGGCGCTTAAACTCATAAAAGGCGCTGTCCGCGATATGCTTCGCCAATTTATGGTTCGCGAGCATCCCTTTTATGTTTAAGCCTTCGATGCCGGCAACGCCATAGTTAGCCGCCAGAAATGCAGTCAGCTTGTGCAATGCGCCGTGCCTTGCGCCCGTTATCCGCTTATGTATTTTTGCCACCCGCTTCTGCTGCTTTCGGCAATTGCTTGATTTTTCCTCGCACTTTTTTGATCCAATCTTTCTCGAAAGCAATTTCTGTGCCCTGGCGAGCCTATCCGCGTATTGCCTCGCTGCTTTGCTCCCCGGCATTACTGTTCCGTCCGACAGCGTGGCTAGCGCCTTGACGCCTAAATCAACGCCGACAGCTTGGTTTTTGCTCTCGGGAAATCGATAGGCTTTTATGGCGCCGCTTATGTCTGTTTCTACGGAAATGGACGCGTGCCGCTGATCCGCTTTGCGGCTGATCGCAACAGCCAGTATTTTTCCATTAAACCGAAATGGCTCTGCCATCTTTAGCGCGGAGTCCAGGTTGGGGATCTTTAAAGCCTGCCCGCCTTTGCTTATTTCGTCCAGACAGGCTAAAGCCGTATAATCCATGCGAAAGCTCCCATTGCTCCCCTTCTATTTAAATCTGGGGAACCCGAACTTCTCTTTGCCGCGAAAATGCTTCATGGCATTGGCAAAACCGTTTTTTATGGCTAGCTGAACGGCGCATTTCGTTGCTTCGCGCATCCACGGGTATT
>JAITGT010000055.1 GCA_031280495.1 Eubacteriaceae bacterium | reverse complement strand
CATTGAGTCAAAAATAGTTGTAGAGCGCGGCAAGAAGGGAAGCCGCATATCCATTGACGCGCCTTCAGCGCGCAGATGGAACCCTTCGATTGCCGCGGGAAAAGAGGGTGAAGCCTATGTTTCATGAAGCGGGCGGCATCAAGCTGTTCTATGAAAAGACAGGGGAGGGGAGGCCAATTCTGCTCCTTCATGGAAATGGAGAGGATCATCATGTCTTTGACATTCTTTCCGAGCAGCTTTCGCCTTCGTTTTCTTGCTACGCGCTGGACAGCAGGGCCCATGGGCAAAGCCAGGGTGCGAATGTGCTGCACTATATGGATATGATGGAGGACGTTGCGTCTTTTGCTTTGCGCGCAGGGTTGCGCAGGCCAGCGCTTTATGGGTTTAGCGACGGCGGAATCGTTGGCCTTTTGCTCGCAATTCACTACCCAGACATGCTGTCTGCGCTCGCAATAAGCGGAGCAAATATAACTCCGGACGGCGTCAAGCCATCCTTAAAATGGATGATGCGCAGGCAGTGGAAAAAATCAAAGGATCCAAAGCTTGCCATGATGCTTTTTGAGCCCCACATATCGCTTGCGTCCCTCTCATCCATTCGCGTGCCCACGCTTGTGCTTGCTGGATCCAAAGACATAATTCCTCAAGCGCACACAAAGGTTATTGCCCGCCATTTGCCAAACAGCGAGCTTCGCATTTTGCCGGGTGAAGGGCATGGCTCGTATGTGGTCCATTCTCCCAAGCTATACAGCCACATCATCAAGTTCCTGCAAACGCATCCATAAACTGCTGTCAGACAGGATTGCCGGCCTAGGCCTCGGAAATTCCAAGGGCGCGATACACAGAAGCAAGTATGTCGCTGACAGAGGCGAGAGCGCCCAGCCCAACGTCGTCGCAGGCAAGGCGGCCAACTCTCGGCTCCACAAAAATGTAGCCATGCCGCTTTAGCTTCTCCATGTTCTCTTGAACGATGGAATTCTCGTACATGTTTGTGTTCATTGCAGGGCAAATGAGGACAGGTATGCCTTTTGGTATTGCCATAAAGACAGTTGTTAGCATGTCATCAGCGATTCCTGATGCAATTTTGCCAATTACATTTGCTGTCGCGGGCGCCAGGAGCGCTGCGTCTGCTGATTTTGCCAGAGATATGTGCCGCACGTCAGGATAGAAAGAGTCGTCAAACATCTCTACATAGGCTTTTCTTTTTGTAAGTGCCTGGAATGTGAGGGGAGTGACCAGCTTTGCTGCATTGCTTGTAAGGATCGTATCGACAGCAATACCTTTTTTAGCTATTTGGTTGGCTATATCCACCGCCTTGTAAGCGGAAATGGAGCTGGACACTCCAAGAAGGACGGTTTTCATTTGGCTTTCTCCTTTCTCTCGTGAACGAGCGCAGTGACTCCAGAGGCGATTGCGCGGGCTATGGCTGCCCTTCCTTCAAGCCTTACATAGGTTCCGTCTGTCGACAAGAGGTATCCAGCATGGTTTTCATATGTTACTTCCGCTTTGTCATTGGCGAAGACATAGTCTGCCCTGTTTTTGTCCATAAGGCGTTTGGCCGTGTCTATAAGTTCTTGGTGCGCAGGGCGATCCATCAGCTTAAACCCAACAATAACCATTTCAGGGGCTAAATCCCTTGCAATTCCGATTACTTTTGGAGTCGGCTTTAGATTTAAGACAAGGCTGTCCAGCCCGGAGCTGATTTTGTGGGAGCGATCAAAACCCTCCTCATCGCTCAACGCTTTTTGGAGCGCTTCCTTCACATCAAAGCGCGCGGCATTCGCTTGCGCGCTAGCCGATTTTGAAACGAAATCGGCGATGCGATCCAAAGTGGTGGCCGCTTCCACTGTATAGTCGCTTACCGCCATTGAAAAAACTGCGGCATCCATTCCGCCATAAATGGCATTGCGCACTGCTGCCTCTAGGCTTGAGACATTTGCCACTTTTACTTCCTCAACCCGCTCGGAGGCGGGAGGCTTGATGGCATGCCTGCCACTGATATAAACGATCTTTTCAACCTCAGGAAGCGCAAGAAAAGCTTTGGCAATTTCGGCGCCAAGAATCCCTGTGGAGCTGTTTGATATGGCGCGCACTTCATCGATCTTTTCGTAGGTGCCGCCAGCAGTTATAGCAATTTTCAAAGTTTAGGTCCTTTCTGGCTTCTAACAATAGTATAGCATTCTGTACTGCGCATACGAAAAGATTGGCCAGAGGCAAGGCTCTTCCGCCCTCGCGGATTTTTTGGGCCTTTTCTTTAGCCAGCCCCCAGATGCGCTGCATATTTTCACCGGCGCCGCACCTAAAAATAGCGCGCCGACAAGCTGCTTAAATAAAGGCGACGAATAGGGAGGGAAATTTGGCAACAGACTATCAGAGTTTGGCGAAGGAAATAAGGGAAGAACTTCATAAAATTCCAGAGCCAGGCTACGGCGAATTCAAGACACAGGCATTTGTGATGGGCTTCTTAAAAAAAATCGGGCTCGATCCAGTGCCTGCTGCAAAAACTGGGGTTGCTTGCTTTGTGAATTTTGGAAAAGACGAGACTATAGCGTTTCGCGCGGATATGGACGGCTTGCCTATCACAGAAGAAACATGCCTTTCTTTCAAGTCTGAGTCAGACGGCTTTATGCATGCCTGCGGGCACGACGGGCACATGGCGATGCTTCTTAGCTTTGCGCAGATGCTGGCAAATAGACAAGTGGCGGCAAAGGCAAACGCGCTGCTCATCTTTCAGCCTGCAGAGGAAGGGCCCGGCGGGGCAGAGGCAATACTGCGGGAAGGGTATTTCGCAGCGCACAATGTAACAAAAGCCTATGGCATTCACGTGCACCCCGGGTATCCTTTTGGGGAAGTGCACTCAAAGCCTGGCGATTTTTTTGCCGAATGCGTTGAGCTTTATTTTACCCTTAAAGGAAAGAGCGCGCATGGCGCGCAGCCACAGGACGGGCAAGACGCTCTGCTTGCTGCCTGCCATTTGGCTGTGCAGCTCTCCAGCCTTGTGGGAAAGACTGTGTCACCTTTGGAGGGGGCAGTTTTGATGCTTGGAAAGATAGAGGCTGGCGATCGGCTAAACGTTATCGCTGAGCATGCTAGACTGGAAGGCTCGCTAAGAGCCTATTCGCATGAAAACGTTGAAAACCTGGTCAAACGCATTGGGGAAATCTCGCAAGGCATATCTGCCTCTTTTGGCGTTTTGTGCGATTTCCGCCCTGTTTACTTTTATCCGGCGCTCAAGAACGACTCTTCTCTTTTCTTGGAAGCAAAGGCATTGGCCCCCTATATTTTAGAGGCAGGCAAGCTCATGCTCTCTGAAGATTTTGCCTACTACGCGCGCGCTGTGCCATCTGTTTTCTTTTTGCTCGGAGTGGATGACGGTAAGGAAGAACATAAAAATGCCCTTCATTCCTCCCGTTTTTCTTTTGACAGCCGGGTGCTCATAAAGGGCGTGTCGCTTTACAAAGACCTGATTTCTTAGCTTTGCTTACTCTTGGGATGGGGGACTGAGTGCGGAAGCTTCCAGGTACAATAGGTGGCGCACCCCCCCCTCTTCGGTGTCCATAAACAAATGAAGCACTTGGGCGGGAACGTCTACGGCAAACTCATAGTTGGTGACCTCTCCGTCAGAAGTGGTGATTGTCAGCCTCCCATCATCTGACTCCGAGGTTGAAACAGAAAAATTCTTGGTTGTCTGATCTGTTTCTTCTGGGGTTATAAGGTTGCCGTCGTCGTCATAAACGGATTCCTTAACAATAACAGTGTCAATGATTGTGCCTTTCTCCTCTTTGGTAAAAGCAATTGTCTGTTTTTCGAACTTCACTGGCTTAGAGTCGATATAGACGCTGTCCAGCACCCATGTGCCGATAAGGCTTTTGTAAGTTTTATCATGCGCAGTGTAAGCCTGGCATCCTGCTAGGCAAATGGCACAAGACGCCAAGACTCCCCATGCAATTCTCTTTCTCATAAATGTCAAAATTCTCCCCAAGTAGATCCTTGTCTAGACGATTCCCTTAGTAATAATTGATCCGCCAAGACATGTGTCGCCGGAATAAAACGCTCCAACCTGCCCGGGAGCGATGGAAGACTGAGGCGCTTCAAAGATAACCCTGCAGCGCTCTTCTGACACTTCAAGCAAAGCAGGCGCCTCTTTCTGCTGATAGCGGTACTTAACCGTAATTCGGCGCTTTCCGCCGTTTGGCATTGGGTTGACAAAGCTTGGCTCTCCGCCTTCAAAGCCGCGATAAAACAGCTTGGGGTTATTGCCCCCTTCCACTGCATAAAGTATGTTTCGCTCAAGATCTTTGGATGCGGCATACCACCGGCCGCCATTGCCATGGCCTCCAATGCCTAAACCGCGCCTTTGCCCAATGGTGTAATACATAAGCCCAATGTGCTCTCCAATAACCTCGCCCGTGTCCCAGTCCACGATAGAGCCGGGGCGCGCTGGCAAGTAAGAGGAGAGAAATTTGCGAAAGTTTCTCTCTCCAATAAAGCACACCCCTGTTGAATCCTTCTTTTCTGAAACCCTGAGCCCTAGCTTTCGAGCGGCCATTCTGACGTCAGGCTTCTCATATTCCCCCAGCGGAAAGAGCGCCTTGGACAATTGCTGGGAACTAAGAAATGACAAAAAGTAGCTTTGGTCTTTTTTAGCATCGGACCCTTTCAGGAGGCGGACTTCGCCATCCGCGCGCTGAATGCGCGCGTAATGCCCAGTCGCTATAAAGTCAGCGGATAGGGCATCCTGGGCGTATTTGAGAAAAGCTTTAAACTTAATTTCTGAATTGCATAGGACATCGGGATTTGGCGTCCTGCCTTTGCTGTATTCTTCCAGAAAATATGCAAAAACACTATCCCAGTATTCGCGTGCAAACCCAACTGTGTAGAACGGAATGCCCAGCTTTAGGCATACAGACTTTGCGTCCTCGTAGTCCTCCTCAGCTGGGCAGGCGCCGCTGTCTTCCTCTTCCCAATTCTTCATAAAGACTCCGCAAAGGTCATGTCCCTCTTCTATAAGGAGGCTGGCCGCAACTGCGGAGTCTACACCGCCTGAAATTCCAACGACAACCTTTGCCATATTAGCTGCGGCTAAGCAACCCGCCGCTTTCCTGCTGGCGAACGGCAGGCGAAGGCTTGGAAAGATTAACGAAATTGTAATAATAGTTTTTTTCGTCAAGCGCAAGCTTTTCTGCCTTGCGACAGGAAAAGATAATAATCTGGCGATCTCTTGACTTTTCATATAGCAGGTTGAGGATGTTCGAAAGGCGCGAATCGTCATACTGCAGCATGCAGTCATCCAAAAAAACGGGAATCGTTTTATCTTTAATAATGAGGTCCATTATGGCAAATCGGACGCAAAAGTATAATTGGTCAATTGTCCCGCCTGAAAGGGAAGAAATGTCGATAAGCTGCCCAAGCTCTTGATCTTCGACCTTGATCTGCATCTTGTCGTTTACGCGAACACGTGTGTATTTTCCTTTGGTGATCTCGGAGATCATATTAGACACATAGTCGTTAAACGCGTCAGCAAAAGTGTGGTGAATGTCTGTGGAGAGAAGCTCTATTTTTTCGATGGCAAGAATAAAGCTCTTTAGGTCTGCTTCATACTCCGAGATGCGCGTCTTTAGCTTAATTATTTCTTCCATGATTTCGTTAAGCCCTCGCACGGAGCTTTCGCTTTCGGCGATCGTGGCCTTTAGGGTTGCAATGGCTGTTGTAAAGCGCAAAATCTCTTCCGAGCTCTGTTCAATGGCGCCTTCCATTGAGATGCTTCCGTCCATTCGCGGCTCCAGCCCCATCTCCATGGCTTTTTCTGCGTCGATTTTCAGTTGGCTTAACTGCGTTCCAGACAGCACAGTCTCCATTGTCTCTCTGCTGGAAGACAGGCGCGCCTTTGCGACTGCCTTGTCCTTTATGGAGAGGATGGCGAAGCGAAAGCTTTCCTCGTTCTCTGTGCCTGCTTCGCGAATGATTTGGCTTATCTGCTGCTTCAGCTCCGCCTTTTCCGTTTCAGTCGCGGCTAGCCTCTCGCAAATGTCAGCAAGGGCTGCTGATGACACTGAAATCTGCGTCTCAAGCTCATTGAGCTTGGTGTTTACGTTTTGCGAGCCTCCGAGCATTTCTGTCAGCTCTTTGACATTTTTGGCATTGTATTTCGTCCGGTAATGCTCAATGTCAAGCTCACACATAAGCAGCATGTTCATTGTGCGGCTCATGACCGTGTCGTATTTCTCAAACTCATCCTCAATCTGGTTGCGGCGCCGGTTGGTGAGCGCCCATAAAGCAAGAAGGGCAACTCCCGCCACGCCTACAGCAATGCCGCCATACAGAAACGCCGGCCTTTCCAGCGGAAATGAAAGTATGATGGCGAACACGGCTAGTATGCTTGCAATTGTCCCCATTGAAGAAAAGATTTTTTGCTGGCGGCGAATGGCTTCATAGCGATTTTCAATTGTGGTGTCTTCGTTGGCCTGTTTTTCAGCTGTCAGTGTCTCGATCTTTTTAAGGGAGTTGTCCAGTATGGCCTTGTCTTCCAGCATTTCTTCCATTGGAAAATTGCGGATGGACTCATTGGCAGACCCTAGCTGGCGCTCATAAGAGGCGATTGTCTCCTCTGCCTCTCTTTTTTGAATTTCAATGCTCTGCTGCTGTTTTTCGAGCACTTCCAGCTGGATCGTTGCCTTTTCGTAAAAATTGGCAACAGAATCGGTTATTTCAGCCTGGGAGGCAAGGGCGGCTTCCAGTGATTCGCTTTCTGCCTGAAGCGCAAGATACTTCTTATATCTGGCCAAGCTTTGGGAAAGCCTCACTTTCTCGCGCAGCTCGCTGACTTCTCCCTTTTGCTGCTGCGTGGCCTCCAGTTCCGATTCTAGTGTTCGAATTT
>JAITGT010000107.1 GCA_031280495.1 Eubacteriaceae bacterium | reverse complement strand
TTCGCAAGCGCGAGCATTACGAGAAACCAAGCGTAAAGAAGAAGAAAAAAGCGGAAGCCGCCAGAAAGAAAAAAAACAAAAGGTAGGCGTTCCACTGTGATTAAGCGGCCCAGGGCAGCAGTGTTTTGGGATGAAAAAAATCGTGCTATTTCGCGCTTCCGGTTGCAATTCTTTCCCGGAAGCTTTTTATTGATTATTAGGCTCGCCCAATATATGCCAAGGAACTCTATGGAACTCTATTCTGGCTTGTGGGCAATGGGGCTTCGGATGGCTGCGCATCCAAGAGAGCCCCTATATGTGAATCGGTGGTGCATATGGACTTAAAAGAGCAACTCAAGAATCAGCTTGTGGAAGCCATGAGAGAGAAAAACACAGTTAAGAAAAATGTTGTCACTCTCCTTCGGGCTGCTGTTCTGCAGATCGAAAAAGACACAAAAACAGAACTTGGCGACGAAGAAATCCTTGCTATCGTAGCCAAGCAGCTCAAACAGCGCAGGGATTCCCTTGAGGCCTTTGAGCGCGCTTCGAGGGCGGACCTTATTGAGCAGACAAACCAGGAGATCGCCTTGCTTTCCGCTTATCTGCCAAAGCAGCTTACAGACGAAGAGCTCAGGAAAATTGCAAAAGAGGCAATTTCCGAAACCGGCGCAACAAGCCCAAAAGAGCTTGGCCGCGTTATGGCGGCACTCATGCCTAAAATTCAGGGAAAGTCAGACGGAAAGCGGGCGAGCGCGGTAGCAAAGGCAATTTTAGAGGAGGCATAAGGTCAATGAAACCATACGGCTTAAACGAGCTTCGGGAAATGTTTCTCTCATACTTTGAGTCCCAGGGCCATTTGCGCATGGACTCCTTTTCCCTCATTCCGCAAAACGACAAAAGCCTTTTGCTGATCAATTCTGGAATGGCCCCCCTAAAGCCATACTTTACAGGGCAGGAAATCCCTCCTTCCAAGAGGGTCACCACATGCCAAAAGTGCATACGCACGCCTGACATCGAAAACGTAGGCAAAACTGCGCGCCACGGGACTTTCTTTGAGATGCTTGGAAATTTTTCCTTTGGAGACTATTTCAAGAAGGATGCCATAAAGTGGGCATGGGGCTTTTTAACCGACAAGCTCCAAATACCAAAAGACCTGTTGTATGTGACGGTGTTTGAAAACGACGACGAAGCGGCTGATATTTGGCGAAATGAAATCGGCCTTGAAGACCGCCGCATTGTGCGCATGGGGCGCGACGACAATTTTTGGGAGATCGGATCAGGGCCTTGCGGCCCTTGCTCCGAAATCTATGTCGATCGCGGCCCGGAATACGGCTGCGGCAAGGAAGACTGCTATGTTGGCTGCAGCTGTGACCGCTATGTAGAGGTGTGGAACCTGGTTTTCACACAATTCGACAGGGATGACGATGGCAACTACAACCCTCTTGCCCACCCAAACATTGACACGGGCATGGGGCTAGAGCGCTTGGCGGTCTTTTGCCAGGGCGTGGACAACCTTTTCGAAGTGGACACAATTCGCTATGTCCTTGACTGGGTTAGCGCAGCGGCAGGAAGGCGCTACCATGAAAGCGACTCCAGCGACATCTCAATGCGCGTCATAGCAGACCATATGCGATCCGCTGTTTTTATGCTTGCTGACGGCATCCTGCCTTCAAACGAAGGGCGGGGCTATGTTATGCGCCGGCTTTTGCGGCGGGCGCTGCGTCACGCCAGGCTGCTCGGCATCCCCAGCCCTTTTCTGTCCAGCGTCGCCGAAAAAGTCATCGAAGCCTCTGCCCCAGCCTACCCAAACCTTAAAGAGCGCCGCGATGCGATCCTGCGCGTCATCGACGCGGAAGAGGATCGGTTTCTTGAGACTGTCGCTTCCGGCATGCAGCTGCTTTCCGAATTGATTGCCCACAGCAAAATGGAGGGCGCCGCCGCTGTCACTGGCATGGACGCTTTCCGCCTGCACGACACTTTTGGCTTTCCGCTGGAATTGACAGAAGAGGTTGCGGCTGAAGAGGGGATGAGCGTAGATCGGGAAGGATTTCAGGCAGAGCTAAAAAAGCAAAAAGAGCGTTCGCGCTCCGCTCGCCATAAAGGCGCCGCGGTTGGCTGGCTTGATGAGATCGCAAAGATTGCCGCTTTTGCCGCCCCAACAGTATTTGTCGGATACACTGAATTTGAGAAGGAGGCAAGAGCGCTGCGACTTGCCTCTGGAGGGCTAGAAACCGCCTCTTTGTCTGAAGGAGAGAGCGGCGTTGCATTTTTCGATGCAACACCCTTCTACGCCAGGAGCGGAGGGCAGGTAGGGGACACTGGCATTGCCTTTTCCGACGAGTTTCGCGCCGCCGTGACAGACACAGTGAAAATAGGAGATCGCTATGCCCACGAGATCACAGTGCTTGACGGCGAGCTTCGCACTGGCGCCTGCGCCACTCTCGCAATCGACCGCAGCCGCCGTCAGGACATTCAGAGAAACCACACAACAACGCATCTTTTGCATAAAGCCCTCAAGATGGCGCTAGGAGAGCATGTCAGCCAAGCGGGCAGTGAGGTGTCAGAGTCCCGCCTGCGTTTTGATTTCTCTCACACTGCAAAAATGTCGCCCGACGAAATACGCCAAGTGGAGATAATTGTAAACGAATCCATCCTTCAGTGCATGGATGTCGCGATTTCCGAAATGCCCATTTCTGATGCTCGAAAACTTGGGGCAACGATGCTATTTGGCGAGAAGTATGGGGAAATGGTTCGCGTCGTCCAGATCGGGGGCTTTTCAGCAGAGCTGTGCGGAGGGTGCCATCTAAGCAATTCTGGCTTTGCAGGCACTTTCAAGATACTGTCGGAAGGCGGCATCGCCCAGGGCGTGCGCCGCATAGAGGCGGTAACCGCCTGGGGGGCCCTTGAATGGTTCAAGGCGTTGGAGTCGCGGCAGGACGAACTCTGCGCCGCGCTCAAGTCTCCGCCGGAGCAATTGCCTAGGAGAGTAGCGGCCCTCCAAGCTCAGCTGAAAG
>JAITGT010000035.1 GCA_031280495.1 Eubacteriaceae bacterium | reverse complement strand
GTGTCGCTGCAGCAGGAAAGCTGCAGTTTCTCCATAATCTTGGGAATCGTCGTTGATGAATCGGCGTCAATTATCTGCTTTATCCTGGCTAGGATCTCGTCGCTGATGACAGGGCGCGGCCCGTATGGGCGGGGCCTGGGCTTTGTGCCGCCCGTCTCTTTATACAGCTTTATAATTCGGTTTACTGACGTTTGGCTAAGCATAAGCTGTTTTGCCACTATATAGACGATGGCCCCTTGTTCGTGCAGCGCCACTATTCGCTTTCTTAAGTCCTGTGAAACACTCATTTCTGTACTCTCAGCCGATGCAGTGTCGACACAATTATACAGAAATAGACATGGAAGCGCAACCATAATTTGCAATTTTATACAAGCACACTCAATAATTGAGATGCTATAAAGAATATCATATATCAAATCACTATAACATTATGAGCGATGTAGCACTTTGTTGCCAGAGAGGAAAGTGAGCGATAAAAAAAGACGCTGTTCACTGTGAATGAAAAGAGTTTTTCTGTGCATTGGCTTTATAGGCAGCCGACCAAGGCATTCAAGCGTGCAATATATGTTACTTTCATGCTACTTTATGAGTATAATATAGACAGGAAAATAACATATTGGGAAGGTGCTGCCATGGGGGATCTAGGCTATGCCCGCCACATTCGGGAATTGATGCGAAGCTGGCCGGCAGGAAAGCCAATCACAAGCGCAGACGCTGCCGCGTCTTTGGCTTGCGCATTCGGCATTGGGCTGGAAAGCGCAAAGAAAATTGCCAATGTGAACATGAAGCGCTTGGCAGACAGGGGAGATCTGGCGCGCATCCAAAAGAGCGTTTACGGCATAGCTGCGGAAACCCCCTTTGGGAAAATCGCACCCCGCCCAGAGGAAGTCGTGGCAGGAATTTTGCTGCGCGATGGGGACAAACCTGTTGGCCACCTTGCTGGGCCGTCGCTCCTCAACGCGCTGGGGCTTAGCAGCCAAATGCCGGCAGACCTCCACATCGCCACCAACCTTTACAGGCGGCGGCTGCCGAAAGGCGCGCGCATTCGCGCCAGCAGGCCCATACTTGAAATTGACAGCGGAAACGTCGCCTATTTGCAGGTGCTGGAAGCGTTTGCAGCTCTAGAGCGCTGCCCGATTGACGCAGGCCAGCCGGAAGCAATCCTTTGCGGGATGCTGCAGGCGGCACATATCAGCAATGAAAAGCTGGTTTTGCTTGCGCGTCAGCACTGCAGCCAAAAAACCCTGCTAAAGGTCATTGACATCGCTTTGGGAGGAATGCGCCATGAACCTTCACGCTGACAGAGACGCGTTCGCCGCTTTACTTCGGCTTGCCAGCGAAAGCACGGGCATTCGCCCAGATGTGCTGGAAAAAGACTATTATGTCACCCTTCTGCTTAAAGAGCTTGCGGGCTGGCAACACGAGCTTCCCGCCTTTTTTAAGGGGGGGACTGCGCTTTACAAAGCTTTGGGAAGCGTTCGCCGCTTTTCAGAAGACATTGACTTGACCGTCAGCGTTGAGGAATGCAGCAACTCGCAGGCTAAGCGGCGCTTGGAAAAGGCAGCAAGCGGGTACAAAAGCCTGCCTCGCACAAAAGAGAAAAGCCTCGAGAGCAACCAAAGGGGCAGCATTTCCAGCGTGTTCGACTATCAAGCCGCCATTGAAGGGAACAATCAGGACCCTCTGCAAAGAATCGGCCATGTCAAGGTGGAGGCCACATCCTTTACCGTGAGCGACCGTCCTCGCCATTGGGCATCGCGCCTCTTGTATATGAAAAAGCCGGCAGCGAGCAAAAGGCTATTCTTCGGGAGCAATATGGAGTTGCCCCTTTTCCTGTAGAAACTATTCGTGTAGAGCGCATTTTTGTGGACAAAATCTTTGCCTCGGAGTTTTATTTTGAGCGCAAAGACTATTTTGATGTCTCAAAGCACATTTATGATCTGGCAGTGATGGCAGAGATGCAAGAAATACAGGCCATTCTTTTGAAGCCTAAGGCACTAGCTGCCATGATAGCACTCAAGAGGCGCGAGGAAAAGGCGCGCATTGGCAGCAGCCTCTCAGAAAAACCCATTTCAGACTTTGAGTTTTTCACCTCCATGCGCGAGTGCAAGGCATTGCGAAGCGAATTTCAGGCAATGCAGAGCATTTATGTTTTTAGCGAAGCTGACAGGCTCAATTATGACGCGGCTGCCTCAACTTTGTCCTCAATAAACGCAATCCTGAAAAATGAGAATACATCAGGGTTTAGTGCTGGCTGACGCATATCTAGGCGTGTCTTACGCAATGCGCTTCGAAGCAAACTTTGCAATGAAGGGCTGTACAACCAGCGCCTCTTTTTGTTGCCCAGAGCGCTCTCTTTCTTGAAGGGGCCCCCTCTTTTTCAGCCACCTTTTCCTGCCATGCCCTTCAACCCTCCTCTTTGTTGCGTCTCCCTGCGCATACTTAAGCGGGTATACCATACTGCGAAAGCAATATCGAATAAAAAATCAGTGGCTAGCGTCTTGTCAAGTGGCGTAAATTCTTTTCCCTTGTATTATTCCGCGCCTGGCTCCCTAGGAAGGCGCAGGCCTTCGACTTCCTAGGGAGATTTGGGTTTTCGCTTGCCTTAGAGAGGCGCGGGCAGGAAGGCGCCGCTTTCCCTCTCTTTGAGCTTTGCCATGCCTGCCAGCGGCACATAGCGCCTCTCGGCCGCCATCCACTCGTCGTGCTGGTCAATAAGGACATGCCCGGCGAGCCTAATGCACGAGTCCCTGTCCGGAAAAATGGGCACAGCTTCCATCCTCCTCTTGATCTCCCTGTTAAGCCTCTCCTGCACATTTGTCGTGCACAGCTGCGTCCAGTGCTCCTTTGGGAAGCCCATATAGGCCAAAACTACTTCCTCAGCCTCGGCAACTGTCTCCATCGCCTTTGGGAACTTTATTTCCAGCTGCAAGGCCACAAGCCGCAGCTGCGCCTTCGCTTCCTCTTTGCTGCCTGTCGTGAATACAGTCCTAGCCATCGCAGCCGCAAACCCCCTCTGCGCTTTCGG
>JAITGT010000022.1 GCA_031280495.1 Eubacteriaceae bacterium | reverse complement strand
CTTTTTCTTTTTTTGCTTTTACTAAAAAGCAAAATTTAGCGTTTTATTGAAATAGCTAAAGAATTCTTCTATAGTGCTGCCTTTTTTCCTCACCAGCTTAGGCGCGCGAATAACCGATTGGTACAAAACTTTTTGCCCTAGAATAACGTAATATCGCCCCAGCACCTGGCCGGCACGCACAGGCGCTACAAGATAGTCGACGTAATTAAGCTCAATGCGCGCCTTTCCTAGATCTTTTCGGAGAACAGGCACATACAAATCCTCCTGAAAGGACAGCTGGTATGTCTTTGCGCGGCCCCCTTCAATGGGAATAGTCGCCATATACTCGCCCTTGTTGCCCATGTTTTCAAGCGTGTAAGAGGCAAAACACCTTTTCATCATTGCAATGCTCTCCCCATATATGTCCGAACTGTTGAGCACCGCGCCGCAAAGTGTCATTCCATCCTGTTCCGCTGCGCTGACAAAGCACCTGCCGGCAGCGTTTGTCGAGCCTGTTTTTCCTCCCACAGCGTATTCGTATCGATAAAGGAACTGATCCTTGTTCGTATATGTGTGCGTCTCTCCATTAACTGTAACTGGCCAGTTCTTTGCGGAGACTATCTTGTAAAAAGTCTCGTTTTGAATTGCGTAAGCCATAATGCATGCTAGATCATAGGCTGTGGTGTAATGCCCCTCCTGTGTGAGGCCATGCGTATTTGCAAAATGCGTGTCCTTCAGCCCGAGCGCAAATGCCTTTCGGTTCATTCTCTCCACAAATTTTTCCATGGATCCGTCTATGTGCTCTGCAATGGCAACGGTGCCGTCGTTGGCGGAGACAAAAAGCGTCGCCGCTATTAATTCACCAAGCCTAATTTTGTCGCCTTCCTTAAGATACATGGATGATCCGCCGACTCCAGCCGCTCTAGCGGAGACAGAAACCATTTCTTCCAGGTTTCCCTCCTCTATTGCTACAATGGCGGTCATCGCCTTTGTCGTAGAAGCCATTGGCAGCCTCGCATAAGCGTTGTGCTCTTCCAGCACTACAAGGGTCTTTGCCTCTATGACAACGGAAGCCTTTGAAGCAGCCTCCACATTGCCCCCGTAAAGGCAAAAGGCAAGGGCAGCTGCCCCACACAGGAAAAGTAACAGTTTCCGCATAGACCCCTCCAATACATATGCCATATATTAATTATATTTCGCCCGCTCTTTTGTTAGCACACAGGCAAAGGCAATCTGGATTTTAGGCGCCTTTTTGTTTCCTGGAAACGAAAGCAGTGCCAGGGGCGCTTTGGTGCAAACGCCAGATTGGAAAAGTGGGCGTGCAGAAGACATGCCCAGGCGGCGGCAAAAGGATCCGCTGTTACAGTCAAAAGTGAAAATAGCGTGAAGAAGCGCCGGAAACCTCTATAATCAAACTAAACGCAATGAAGAAGACAGCCTTTGCGGCAATGGGCCAGAGAGAGGGGCGAACGGTGAAAAGCCCTGCCTAACCGCCTTGGATTCCCTTCCGAGCGCAGAGGTGAAAGCCTTAGTAGCCTCCAGCGTCCCTGCCGCGTTAAGGCTGCAAAGTGAGGCGCTTTCTGCGCTTAAAATGGGTGGTACCGCGGAATGATTCGTCCCTTTCTGGGGCGTTTTTTTTGTTCCCTCCGTTTCCACCTGCTTAAAGGAGCAATAAATATGTCAGAATTGCATGAAGAATTGGAGCGCTTACGGGACGAAGCCGTAAAGGAAGTGGAAAAAAGCCAGTCAGTCCGCGAGCTTGAAGCAACCCACGCACGTTACATGGGCAAGAAAGGGGTGCTGACTGCAATACTCCGCTCGATGGGAAAGCTGTCTGAAGAGGAGCGCCCAATTATCGGAAAGACAGCAAACGAAGCAAGGGAGGCTGTCGATCGTGCGGCGCGTGCGCGCAAGGCAGAACTGGCAGCCTTCGATCTGGAAAAGAAGCTGGCAAGCGAGCCTGTGGACATAACGCTCTCAGGCAACAAAATACCTGTTGGACACCAGCACCCGCTCTACAAACTTTTGGACGAACTGCTTGACATTTTTTTGTCCCTTGGCTTTTCTGTTGCCGAAGGCCCAGAACTAGAGTTTTCGCGCTATAACTTTGATATGCTTAACATGCCTTCTGACCACCCTTCACGAGACAGCACAGAGACATTTTATATTGGCAGCGGAGACGAAATTTGCCTTAGGCCGCAGACATCACCAGTGCAAATTCGGGAAATGTTGGGGCGCACCCCCCCCATTCGAATCATATCCCCTGGCAAAGTGTATAGAAAAGACGAAATAGACGCCACGCATTCCCCTTTGTTCCACCAATTGGAAGGGCTGGTGGTTGGCGAAGGCATTTCGATGGCAGACCTGAAGACAACCCTCGACTATGTCGCAAAGCGCATCTATGGAGAAAATACAAAGACAGTTTTTCGCCCGCACCAGTTCTACTACACCGAGCCAAGCGCCGAAATGGATGCAACATGCTTTGCATGCGGGGGAAAAGGCTGCCGCATCTGCAAGGGCACCGGCTACATTGAGCTTTTGGGCTGCGGAATGGTGCATCCAGCTGTGTTGCGGGGTTGCGGTATTGATCCAGAAAAATATTCCGGGTTTGCCTTTGGCATGGGCATTGACAGAATGACCATGTTTAAATATGAGATACGAGACATGCGGCTTCTCTTTGGCAATGACACGGAGTTTCTGTCTCAGTTTTAGCGCTACAGCGAACGCTTTCGGTACAAGCTATTTGCTCCAGCCAAATGCCATTCCGGCCTGCTTGAGGCACTGAAAGGCATGCTAGCTTGTCACCAGCAAAGCTCTTGCTGCCAGCCTGTTCGGGGTTGGAGGCGGCACATGCTTTTCGCCGCAATCGCGCAGCAGTTCGTCCGAAGCTTGAAGCTTTCATATCGCTGTAGCCAAATGCCAGTTTACTAATAAGGCGCCACTTCCCAAAAGGGCCAAATCCGCGCAGAAAAACGTGCAGCCTCTGGGCAATTATTTGAAAAACAGGGCAGGCTCGCTACTAAGGAAATTCGTCGAACTGGCGCTCTTAGCAATCCCGCTGCGCCCATTAACAGAGGGAAACACTCAGGAAGCGCTGAAATGGGCGAGTCCAGATCGGGCGCCTCTTTGCATAGCCAGGGAGTCGCAGCTAGGCGCGGGTATTGGGCTCAGCCTTCATGGCCATGTCAACGTTGCTGCATTAGCGCAGCGCAACTACTTTTTTTAGTCAGATTCTAGTATGGAGACAGTAAGATGACGCAGCAAAGGAAAAATTTATGCTAACACCAGTGTTGTGGCTGAAAGACTACGCAAAAATCGATGGGACCATCCAAGAATTCGGGCGAAGGATGACTCTGGCGGGAACTATGGTGGAAGAGATCTCCTGGCCTTCCGAAGGCCTCAGCGGCGCGATCACCGCGCAGGTTCTAGAAATTGCACGCCATCCTGATTCTGAGCATCTTTGGGTTTGCCAAGTTTGGGATGGCGAAGAAACTGAAACTGTTGTCACAGGAGCCCAAAATGTAAGTAAAGGAGACATTGTACCCTATGGAAAGCCTGGTGCATGCCTTCCAGGCAGGGAAAGCGCTTTGCAGCTCCAGGCCATTAGGGGAGTCAATAGCTTCGGAATGCTTTTAAGCGCGCAAGAGATGGGCATTCCGTCCTCAAGCGTCCCAAAACGCGCCTCAGAGGGAATCTTCATTCTTCCAAAGGACACGCCTGTTGGAATTGACGTTTCTGAAGCGCTCGGCCTCAGCGAAGCCGTCATTGATTTTGAGCTGACAAACAACCGACAGGACTGCAATTCAGTTCTTGGCATCGCTGCAGAGGCAGAGGCGTGCCAAGGGCGCCGCTTTTCCTACCCAGAATTTGAGTTTGACATGCCTGGGGAGGAAATACGCGAGCTCCTGAACGTAGCGGTGGAGGACTACAGTCTGTGCCGCCGTTATACGGCTCGCATGCTAAGGGTAAAAGAAATCGCCCCGTCGCCGCTTTGGATGCAAAACAGGCTTATGGCTGCAGGCATAAGGCCCATAAACAATGTAGTTGACGTTTCCAACTTTGTCATGGTTGAAACTGGGCAGCCTCTTCACATGTTTGATTACTCCCAAATTGAGGGAGGAAAAATAATTGTGCGGCAAGCAACAGGCGAAGACTCCATCACAACGCTTGATGGAGTGGAGAGAAAGCTGAGCAAGCGCGTGCTAATGATAGACGATGCGAAAAAGCACATTGGCGTCGCTGGCATCATGGGCGGCATGAACTCAGAAATCACAGACAGGACAAAACTGGTTGTCATCGAGGCGGCAAACTTTGACAAAAGCGCAATTCGCAACGGCTCCAGAGCTATTGGCGTCCGCAGCGAGTCTGCTGCCCGTTTTGAAAAAGGGCTGGCAACATGGCTGACAAAATACGCCTGCGACCGGGCTGCTTCCCTTCTCTTTGAAATGGGCGCAGCAGAATTAGTCGAAGGTGTTATTGACTGCCGAGAAGAGCTGGACAGGCCAATCGAACTAGATGTGGAGCCGAGTTTTGTCAACCGGATTCTTGGCACAACAATCACTCGCATAGAGATGGCCCGCTGTCTCTACGCACTTGGCTTTACAGTCAAGGGCGAAGGCGAAACTATGCATATTGAGGTTCCCCGCACACGCTCTGATATCTTGATAAAAGAGGACATCGCCGAAGAGATTGCACGCATATATGGATATGAATGCATTCCGCTTGCGAAAATGGCAGGAGGCAGCGGCGAAACGCCAAACGTCCATTTCGCTTCCATTCAAAAAATAAAGGCAGCGATGATGGCCGCCGGAGGCTCAGAAATGCTTACTTACACATTTCTCAGCCCTGAGGCGCATTCCGCCCTTGGTCTGGATGGCATTCGAAAAGACGCAATCCAGGTTCGAAACCCACTTGGGGAAGACTCTTCCCTAATGCGCACTAGCCTCCTTCATGGTTTGTTTGAGTCGCTCGGCCTTAACTATCGCAAAAAAAACGCTCCTGCGCTTTTATTCGAAGCAGGGCCAGTCTTCCTTAAAAATGGGGCCGAGCTGCCCGAGCAAAAATACATGCTTGCCTATGGAAGCTTCGGCGAAGGCTACATCTATATCAAGAGAGTGACGGATTACCTTTTGGAGCGCCTAAAAATTGGCGGCGCACGCTTTGTCCGCTCCCAGCAAAAGGCCCTGCATCCGCAGCGCAGCGCAGACGTGATTATTGGCGACGTGGTGATTGGGGCTGTTGGCGAAGCGCATCCTGGCCTTATGTCTAAATACGGAATTGCTGGGCCTGTTGCAGTCGCTGAGCTGGAATGCGACTATTTGGCCGAACATGTTGCTGGCGTTTCAATCAAAGCGGCGCCCATTGCCAAATACCCTGCCGTCAGCAGAGACCTTGCAGTCGTCTGCGATGAGCTAGTTCTGGCGGGCGAAATTCAAGCCTGCATCCTGGAAGCAGGAGGGAATTTGCTTAGAAGCTGCGAAGTGTTTGATGTCTATAAGAGCGAATCCCTTGGGGCAAAGAAGAGTGTCGCTTTTTCCCTAAAGTTCCAAAGCGAAGAGCGCACTTTGCTGGACGAAGAGATCTCCGCTTCAATCGCCTCCATACTTAGGGCTCTCGAAAAGCGCTCTGTTATGCTGCGCGAATAGATAAAGAATCCTGCAGCCATTGCATACCGCACTTTCGTTTTGCGACATCTTGCGGGGGAACAGGAATGTGAAAAGCATAAGTGATTTATGATTCCAATCGAAAGAA
>JAITGT010000011.1 GCA_031280495.1 Eubacteriaceae bacterium | reverse complement strand
GCAATTGACTGTGCCGCCAGCATGCGCTATAGTTGAGCAAGTTTTATACATTTCACTGATTGGCACAAGGCAAAAATAATTTGAATTTTATCTGTTGCGATTCAATTTTCAAGCTAGCTGCGCAAAGCAATACAAAAAATGAGGGGAATAGTTGCGTTTTATGTATCATAGGCTGCCTTCATTTTGCTAAAATTAGGGCTAGAAAAATCTGCTAGGAGTTTTGCATGAATCTAAGGACGCCAAATTCGAACGACGCAACCGGAACATCCAACCGCTCGCGCAGCGTAGTGCCTTCCAGCGGCATCTGTTCGCGCTGCATCGACGGATGCAAGGGAAACTGCGAGATCTTTAAAGCCACATTCCGCGGCAGAGAGCTCATCTATCCAGGGCCGTTTGGGGAAATCACTGCAGGCGGCGACAAAAACTATCCAGTCGACTATTCGCACCTCAATATTCAGGGATATGCCATGGGCGCCGAAGGCCTTCCGGACGGCGTGGCAGCCGGCCCAGACACAGCGCGCTTCCCCATGGTCAATACAGAAACTTCTTATGGCTGGGACGAAAAGGTCAGGCTAAAGGCCCCGATCTTCACGGGGGCTCTCGGCTCGACGGAAATTGCCCGCAAAAACTGGGAGCACTTTGCGGCAGGCGCGGCGATATCGGGCCTGACCATTGTCTGCGGCGAGAACGTCTGCGGCATTGACCCAGCCCTCGAGCTGAAAAACGGGAAAGTCAGCAAGGCGCCTGACATGGATCGGCGCATCGAGGCCTACAAACGCTACCACATGGGATATGGAGAGATCCTCATCCAGATGAACGTGGAAGACACCAGCCTGGGCGTTGCGGAATACATCATAAACAGGCACCATATTGAGACAATCGAGCTCAAGTGGGGGCAAGGCGCTAAGGACATCGGCGGAGAGATAAAGGTCCAGCAGCTGGAGAGGGCCATTGAGCTGCAAAAGCGCGGCTACATTGTCACCCCCGATCCGAGCGATCCGGTCAGCCAGGCGTCTTTCAAAGCCGGCGCCATCAAGGAGTTTGAGAGGCACTCCCGCTTAGGGTTCGTGAGCGAAGAGAGCTTCCTGTCTGAAGTCAGCCGCCTGAGGGGCCTAGGCTACAAGCGCATCACGCTGAAGACGGGCGCCTACAGCCTGCGGGAGCTTGCGCTTGCCATTAAGCTTTGCTCGAAGGCGAAGATCGACCTTCTCACCATCGACGGAGCTTCAGGCGGCACGGGCATGAGCCCCTGGAGAATGATGGTGGAGTGGGGGGTCCCCTCCATTTACCTGCATTCCGCCGCCTATGAATTTGCCTCCATCCTGGCGGCAAAGGGGGAGAGGGTTCCGGATTTGGCATTTGCCGGCGGCTTCTCCACCGAAGACGGCGTTTTTAAGGCACTGGCCCTTGGCGCGCCTTATGTGAAGGCCGTCTGCATGGGAAGGGCGCTGATGATCCCCGGCATGGTCGGGAAAAACATTGGGGAATGGCTAAGGGCGGGGGAACTGCCAAAATCCGTCAGCGAATTTGGCTCCACTGTGGAAGAGATCTTCGTTAACTACGAAGCCGTAAAGGAACTCGTAGGGGCGGAAGACGCGATGAGCCTCCCGCTTGGCGCCCTGGGCATTTACTCCTTTGCCGACAAAATCAAAGTTGGCCTGCAGCAGCTTATGGCAGGAGCGCGCCGCTTCAATGTTGAGGCTATCCGCAGAGCCGATCTCATGAGCCTGACAAATGAGTGCGCGCAGGCCACTGGCATCCCATACCTCATGGACTGCTACCGCAGCGAAGCACTGGACATTCTCAACAGCTAAAGCGCAAAGCGGGGAGCGAAAGCCACCCCGCTTTCTTCGTTGGAGGCCAAGCCAATCACCGCCTACCCTAAAGGGCAGGCGGCTGCAAAAGCTCTGGCCGCCTAGAATGAGCTTTTTAGTGCAGCTGCGTTATACAAGAATGCATAGGCGCTAACCCCTTGGCAAGCCCCTTGCAGCCAAATTATTTGGCAAAGGCTTCGCGCAGGCATGGCAGGCAGATATGCAGCGGCGGCAAAGGCAGGCGGATACCGAAAGCTAAGCCAATCGCCAAAAGAAGCCTTTGGCTGCCGACTGCTTGGCAAGGCAAGAGCAAAGGGCAAAATAGAAGGCCATCGATAGCGCAGGGTTTATATGCAGGCGCGACAGCGGCTATTTTGATATCCGCAAAACCACGGGCGAGAAAACCAGCGCTAGCGCCAGCAGCAAAAAAACAGACATTGCTGGAGAGCCGTGCGACATACATAACAGAGGCACAAAACTGAAAAGGGGGCGCCGACGCCTCTGCGCGCCTAAAGGCGCCGGGGTTTCTTCGGGCAAGCATTATGAAAGAACGCAAGAAAATCCCACTTGGGCAGTACCCTACCCCGCTATGCCGGCTGGAGGGAATCAGCAGAATGTGCGGGCTAAACGTGTGGATCAAGCGCGATGACCTGTGCGGCGCGCTTCTTGGGGGAAACAAGGTTCGAAAGCTGGAGTATCTTCTCAAGGACGCCATAGATTTGGGATGCGACACAGTCATAACGATTGGAGGTGCGCAGTCCAACCATGCGGCGCTGACTGCCGCGCTATGCCTAAAGCTGGGGCTGGAGCCCCGGCTTGTTTTAAAGAAGCGCGGTGTGTCGGAAAAAAAGGGAAATGTCCTTTTGGAAGAGATCATGGGCGTGCAGGCTTCGTTTGTGGATACCGACTCTTACAGCGATATTCAAACGGAAGTGGGGCGCATGATGGACGAGCTCCGGGCGTTGGGCAAAAGGCCCTACTTTATCCCTGTTGGAGGGTCTACTCCATTGGGCGCGCTGGGCTATCGCGACTGCGTGCAAGAAATGCAGGAACAGGCGAAAGGCGCCCATTTCGAAATCAGCCGCATCGTCTGCGCCACAGGGTCGGGCGGCAGCCAGGCGGGGCTGGTTTTGGGCGCCTCGCTTTTCGGCCATGCAAAAGTCACCGGAATAGCGGTGGACAGCGATCCTTTCGAGAATATCGTTGCAGATATTGCCACAAAAGCGGCAGAGATGTCGGGCGCGCCGATGCGCTTTGCTCCCGAAGAAATCGACGTAAGGGGATATGTCGGCGAAGGGTATGGCATACCCTCGCAAGAAGGGTCTGAGGCAGTGCGAACAATGGCAAGGGAGGAAGGCATTCTTCTCGATCCTGTTTATACGGGCAAGGCGTTTGGCGGGCTGCTCGACCTAGCAAGAAAGGGGTATTTTGCAAAAGGCGAAAATATCGTTTTTCTGCATTCCGGGGGAAGCGCTGCCCTCTTTGCCATTCCTTTGCATGAGTGAACGGCGTGAAATCGCCTAACCAAAAGCAGGGGACTAAAGCCAAAGCCCATTTGCGCCTGAAAAACCGGAGGAAACGCATGCTGCGGCAGCCAGGGCTCATGGGGCGCGCTATGCGCAATCCGCCTTTGTCCATCATTCCTGCGGCTGCGCGCCAGGCAGCTGCCTATTGCCCGCTGTCCAAAAGAAGGAAAGGACCGCCCGCGGAGCTTATAAACTGTAAATAAGAAAATTTACGGAAACCTTATGCAGAATGCAGGCGCTTATAAATAGCCTGCTCCAGGATGGCAAAAGAAACGCCCTCCCGTCCGAGTGTGTGCACTGCGCGCGCCCTGCCAATCTCCGCTTCAAGCATTGCCTTGCGCAGGCCATCCTCAAAAGGGACAGCCTGCTATGCCGAAGCCTGTGCACAAGTTGTGGACCAGGCATGTCACGATCCAAAACATCTTTATGGCCTTCGACGATCTAAGCATATGACTGTCAAGGCCAAGCTTTGTCTTTGCGCCCCTGAACAATGCCTCTATTTTCCATCGGTGCCCGTACAATCCCACAAGCTCCTGAGGGGACAGCCCCAATCGAGTAGGGTCTGCCCATTAGTTGAGCAGCCGACCTCTCACACCACAGTGCGTACCGTTCGGTACACAGCGGTTCCTTAGTTCACACAGCATTAAAGACAATAGTCGGTCATGGACATGTAACTTTGGCTGGCTATTTCTTTGTTTACCTTGCGGAATGCTGCTGGGAGAAAGCGCTGGGCATGGACAGCGCCAAAGAGCCACGGCGGGGTGCCGATAGCCCCCCGCCTAAAACAAAAGTTTTGCCCTTGCGGAGCGCCGCTCTTTTATTGCAATGCGCTTTTTTGGGGCGCGCCGGTAGGTGACGAGGCAGCATGATAAGCCAAGGAAAAATTTGCCGTCGCATTATGTAAATATATGTCTCTTCCTCTATAATTATGGAAGAGGTGGGCATATTTATGGATGCAGCAGCCGTTGCTTTTCTGGCACTATGGATTCTCTCAAGGGAGGCTGCCTCCTTATTCGGGGCGCTTCGCCGAAGGCGGTCGAACCGCCAGATGCTGCGCTTGCTCAATACCCAAAAGCCGGTGACGCCCGAGGAGTTTTTTCGCATGCGGGAAGCGGGGGCGGGCAGGGAAAACGCAAAAGAGGGCAAAGCGTTTGAGCAGAAGGGAGTCTATGTGCTCACCAACACGAACAGCCAAAAAAAATATGTCGGCCAGGGAATTCGGGTAGGCGATCGGATAGCCCGCCACTTTACGGGAAAAGGAAACGAGGGCGTATACCGCGACTACAGGAAAGGCGATCGGTTCCTTATCCGAACAGCCGCGCTATCGGACACCGGCTTTCGCTCTCTCAACGAGATGGAGAGGTGCGCCATTGCTTCGTTCAAGGCGTTTCAGAAAGGCTACAACAAGACGCGGGGAAACCGCTAAAGGCAAAAAAGGCGCCCGCCCCCATTGCATGGGGCAGGCGCCTTTCGCACGGCTAGAGAGCATCCTGCCTGAACCGCCCAGCGGCCTCGCAAAACTTCTCTGCCGCTTTTTTTTTCGCCTCTTTGGCAACCGCAGAGTAGAAAGCGACTTGCTCAAAGGCGTGAAAACAGCCTTCGTAAATATCGACCTCCGCATCCACGCCGGCGGCTTTTAGGCGCTGGAAATATTCGCGCGTCTCGTCGCAAAAGGGATCGACGCCTCCCACAAAGCCGTAGGCAGGCGGAAGCGCGGACAAATCCTCTGCGCGCGACGGGGCGGCTGTGGGAGGAACGCCGCCCGTCTCAAACAGATCCCCCAGGTAAGCCTTCCATGAGGCCAGGTTTGCGGCTTCGTTCCAAACTGGGGCATCGTTGCCCTTCATGGAAGGGGTGTCCATGCGATCGTCCAGCATCGGGTAGAAGAGCAGCTGAAAGGCGATAGGCGGGCCTCCCCTGTCCCTTGCAAGAAGGGCAGTGCATGCGGCAAGGCCGCCTCCGGCGCTGACTCCCCCGACAAAGAGCCTTTCCCGGCTGACGCCAAGCTCTTCGGCATGCCCATACAGCCATCGCAGCGCTTCGTACGCATCCTCAAGGGCGGCAGGGTATGGGGCTTCGCCAGAGAGGCGGTATTCCGGGACAACTGCGACGCAATCCGCTGTCAGGACAAAAGTGCGAATGTTAGGCCATTCTTGGTCAGGCGTGCCGGCAGAATAGCCTCCGCTGTGCAGCCAGACCAGGCCAACGGCATCCTTCGGCTTTTCGCCCTTTTTCGAAAAAACGCAAAGGCGCATATTCGTGCCGTCCAGGCGCTGCGCAAACATTTCCCTCTTTTCGGCGTTTTGCGAGGGGCGCCCTTTGAAGAAATTGGCCAAAAGCTTTTGAATGGCGAAAAAGGGCTTCAGCCCTATGCTGCGCGAGATCGCACTCAGGCACACTGCCTGAAAGCGAATCTGCGGATGGAACATCTTCGCTGTAACTTTCATTTGATTATTGTGCACGATAGGACAAAATAAGTCAAATAGTTTGTGTGAATAGGTATTATTTCCAATATTGGAGACAATTACGAAAACTCTAGAAGCTCAAGCTCGCTTGTGTAAAGGGGGGCGCGAAGGACGACGCCGGAAGGCGCCTGGGACGCGCGCTGGAGGAAGCCTGCTATTTTGCCGCGCTCCAGCATCCCCGCGGCGCTCGCACGCGAAACCGCGCGGCGCCGGAAAAAAGCGTAGGATCCGAAGTTAAGCTCCTGCGCGCCTTCGTTGCCCTCTTCAAACGCGCCCAGGCTTTTTCTCGCTTTGGCGACAGCCGGCACGTGCGGCTTCTCTGCCATTTCGCCCAAAACACGCTGGATCTCGCGGTTGGCTTCGTTAAGTCCGGGCAGGCTGTGAAAGCCGATGGAAGACGAGACAAGCCGAAGCGAATGCAGCGTTTGGCTGGAGCGAAAAAGCGTCGCGGCGTAAGCGGCGTCCGCGTAGTTCGGGGTAAAGGCTGCGCCCGGGTTTTCAAGGCGAATTCGAATGGCGTCCGCAACCCGCTCCAGCGGCTCGGGAAAGCGATCGCCAATGTCCATGGAAAAGCCTGCTGCGGCTAGGGACTTGACGAGCTTTATGTAATGGAGAAACATCTGCCGAAAGCTCCCAATTTCATCTTTTCGGGGATCAAGCATGCCGTCCTCCGAAAGGGAAAGGGAAGGCATGCCCCGGTAAAAGTATGCGCCGTCTGACATTTCCGCCCAGTGCTGCAAAAGGATCGGCTCGCACTCCTGCAAATTTTTCGCGTCAATCGCTGCCAAAGCTGACCTCCCCATCTATGGCTGCCTTACAAAGGCAGATCGCGCCGCATGAAGACCGTCGTTTCCATCGGGCTGTCGTTGTATGGCCCCGTGCGCGAGAATCCCAGCGATTCGTACAGCCGGATGGCGGGCGCGAGAGACGGCATCGTGTCCAGCAGAAGGTTGGAATACCCGATCTCTTGCGCGTCGGAGAGGATTTGCCGAACGAGAAGCCGCGCAATTCCCTGGCGGCGAAAGCCAGGCTTGACATAGAGCCGCTTCATCTCGCCGCTGTCGGGGCTGAGCTGGCGAAGCCCAATGCACCCAGCCGCTTCGCCGCCCATGCGGGCGATATACAGCCTTCCGTAGGGAAGGCCATATTTGCTTTCCAGGCACTGAAATTCCGCGTCAAAGTTCTGCATGTCAAGGTATTCGGCAAACGACGCGTCGTCTGCAAGAAGCGACTCTATATATTCGGCCAGGAGCGCGCGCAATTCGTCAGCGCTGTCGTAGGCTAGAGATATTTCCATTTCCCACACCCCCTTTGAATATCATTTTTTGTTTTCCGTTGGGATCCGTATAGGGAAGGCATGCAATAGGCAAGGCAATGCACAGGCTGCCCAGAGCGGACTGGCCCTCTTTGGGCAGGGCGGCAGGCGACTTGCGCTAGCCGCATTACAACAGCGTTTCGATGTACTCCAGCGCTATCCGGGACCATGCCTCCATCTCCGCTTTTCGCCTGCGCGCCTCGCCCATATCCATCCATTCCCCAGCCATTTTCTCTGTCTCAAGCGTGAAAGCGCCTTTCGCCTCTATGGTGTAGAGAAGGCCGAGATGGTAGAGGCTCACCGGATCGGAAGCGTCGTGGATGATTCCGTGGAATTCGATTTTTCCCATCCCGGCGACGCTCACTTCCTCGCCCACTTCCTTAAGAAGGCCATATTCCAGCGGGTTTTCCGCGCTTTCGGCATCTGGGTTAACGTGGCCTCCCACGCCGAGCGAGAGCATGCCATGCAGCCTCGCCTCCGTCTGCCCGCTGAGCCGCCGAAGGGCAAAGAGGCGGTTTTCGCTGCGCAGAACGGCGTATGGTATGATTTGCCTTGCTTCCTCTGCGTTTTCTGCGATCGCGCGATCAAGGTAGCAATGCTCCGAAAGGATAAAGCGCACGATCTCTTCCTTGCCTTCCGTAATGAGCCCGCTTGCTGTGAGGTACGGGCCTATCTTTTCAGAGGAGACTACAAGAACCTTTTCCATTCTTCCCTCTCTAAATAAAGCGGCTCTATTGGTATATATGCCCTTTCCACTTCAGCCATCCGCCTTTTTTCGCCCCATTTGGATCGCGGTGCGTCCAATGGACGGTTCCCCCCTGCTCTGAGTAAACGTATTCTCCCGCAAACTCAATTTCGTCCCCAGCCTTAAGGCCCTCCAGCCTCGGCGCAATGTCAATGTTGTGGGCAACGAGCAGCGTCATCCCGTTTTCTAGCTTTAGGATGAACTTTTGGTGCCGGCTTCCGTCACTGTCATCCGCCAGAGTGCGCAGGACTGCCCCCCTTCCCTCGACTGCAGCATCCTGCGCCTTGGCCAAAAACAGCTCTTTTATGAGGCTGTCCGAATCCGCCGGGGGGCTCTCTCCAGCCTGGCTGCCGCCTTCCCCGCCTGCATCTGCGGGCGGCGCCCCCTGCACAGGATTCGCCGCCACTTCTTCTATGCCTGCGGGAGCCCCGCCTTGCAAAAGCGCCTCTTCCAGGCCTTCGGCAAACTGGGCGAAAGCGCCCTCTATGTCAAGGCAGGAGGACAGCCCGAACGCGAGAAGCGACATAAGCAGCGCGGCTTTGAAGGCAAAGGAAAGAAACGCGCTCCCTTGTTTTGGGGTTTTTCTGTTTTTGCTCATTTGGCTTTCATTATACCATGGATAGCGTTTTCGCAATTGCGCCGAATGGGCAAAGATTGCATGTTGCCTTGGCGAACGCTATGAAGCAGCCGCTCCCGCCTGTACACTTTATGGAGAAGGGCGGCCTGCCGATTGTTTGCGCTCATAGGCAAAGTGCGGCAAAACAAGGCGCTGTGGAGGGCAAATAGAGTTGGAAAGCAGAATACGCGAAATGATCATTGGCGCCGGCGCAACGGAGTGCGGGGAGGCTCAGACAGCGGACATCGAGTTTTTGCAAGAAATGCGCAATTACTGCGAAGGCAACGCATGCCGGCAGTACGATACAAACTGGGCATGCCCGCCTGCGGCCGGGACATTGGAAGAGTGCCGGAATCGGGCGCTGGGCTACGAGCGCTTTGCCCTCTTTTCGCAAAAGTTTGGGCTGGAAGACTCTTTCGACTTTGACGGAATTGGAGAGGCGCTGAAGGCATTCAAAGAGACGGCGAAGCGCGTGGGCGCCGCCGCCCGCCTTTCCCTAAAGAGATTTCAAGTCCTGTCAAACGAGGGATGCGGCAGATGCCGAGAGTGCACTTACCCAGACGCGCCCTGCCGGTTTCCGGACGAGCTCTTTCACTCCATTGAAGGCTACGGAATAAATGTCAGCAGCGTCGCTAAGCAAGTGGGCGTTTCCTACAACAATGGAAAGGGCACTGTCACGTTTTTCGGCGCCCTGCTTTACAGCCCGTCTGATTTTGCTTAGGGCAGAGCTATTGGCATGATGGCATGGCGCGCTGGCATGCGTTGGCGTGTGTCCAGGAACAGGGTGGCATGTCTCTCCCATCGAATACGAAACCGAATGGAACTGGGCCTTAAATGTTGAGCGTTGCAGTCCTAAAATCTGATTGGCTATTGACAGAATTTGGAGTCATACTCTATGAATCATCCCGACAAACTCGCAATGAGAACCACGTCCCTTGCGGACAAGAACTTCGCAGCGCTCTCCGCCTTGTTCCCGAACGCCGTGACTGAGGCGGTTGACGAGAACGGCACGGTTGTCCGTGCCATTGACAAGGATGTGCTGACACAGGAAATAAACGCCCACATCGTCGAAGGCAGTGAAGAACGCTACCAGTTCACATGGCCTGGCAAGCGAAATAGCATACTGCTCGCCAACATGCCGATTGCCGCAGTTTTGCGCCCCTGCCGCGAGGAGAGCGTTAACTTCGACACGACCGAGAACCTCTACATTGAGGGCGACAACCTCGATGTGCTGAAAGTCCTGCGCGAAACTTATCTCAAGAGCGTGAAAATGATTTACATCGACCCGCCCTATAACACGGGCAACGATTTTGTCTATAAGGACAATTTTGCGAAGAGCGCTTCCGAGCATGCCAGGCAGAGCGGCGGCGATGGCAATCAAGGCAGCCTCCTTGGAAAAAACTTTGAAAGCAGCGGGCGTTTCCACACCGCCTGGCTGAACATGATTTACCCTCGGCTGCGGCTTGCGCGGGATTTGCTGACGGACGATGGAGTGATTTTCATAAGCATTGGCGAAAACGAAATCACGAATATGCAGTTGCTATGCAATGAGATTTTTGGCGAACAAAACTATGCAGCAACTTTTATTTGGACAAAGACTTCTACGCCTCCCTCCCTTGCCCGCAAATGCCGGAAGACCGTTGAGTATGTATTGGCATATGAAAAGCGTTGGAGCGCGCAGAAATACTTTGGCAGCTTTATAGACAACGGAGACGCCCCGCTTCTCAACACGGGCAATCCTTTTAAAACTCTCACCTTCCCAAAAGGAAGCGTTAGGTTTGGCTATATTGAAAATGGGCTGATCGCGCCTGGGAAAAAAGATCGAGTTGCACTCGAAGACGAAATTAATGTCATTGACAGCATAAATGCCAATTCATTTAGGCTGAACGGCGAATTTAAGTGGACACAAGAAACGCTTAACGGAGAAGTTGCTTCTGGCACATACTTTATAGTAAAAACTAAAAAGTTCTCTATTCGTTTTCAGCGTGTTGGAAATGAAGGTTCGTACAAAGCTCCGACAAACTTTATAAATGTTGAATTGAATACAGAAAGCGCGGCCGGCACAAACGAAAGCGCGGTAAAAGAACTTGAAAGTTTGCAGTTGGGCTCATACTTTGATTATCCAAAGCCTACCACATTAATTAAAGCACTGATTTCAATGGTTTGCAATTTTGACAAAGACAGCCTAATCCTTGACTTTTTCTCCGGCTCCGCCACAACTGCGCACGCTGTCATGCAGCTTAACGCGGAGGACGGCGGCAAACGCAAGTTTATTATGGTGCAATTGCCTGAAGTTTGCAATGACAGAACAGCAGCAAAAAAGGCTGGCTACTCTACGATATGCGATATCGGCAAGGAGCGCATTCGCCGTGCAGGAGCGAAAATCAAAGCTGACAGGGCGCTGGCCACAGAAAGCCTTGACATCGGCTTTAGAGTCCTCAAACTGGACATCCATATGTGAAAAATGCGCACTGGATACCGTCGCGCCATTTAGGTTTGAGGGATCGTTTGGCGCTATTTTTGCTCAATATGCCGAGAAATTCCTAATACCCTACCTGCCGCGGGGAATCGTGCTGGCGATGGACAGCCTTTCTGTCCACAAAGCGGCGAGGGCGTGCATGGCCCTCCTAAAGGCAGGAATTCGCATACTGTATCTTCCTCCATATTCGCAAGGGTTAAACCCGGCACAGATGATGTGGGCAAAGCTTAAGGGAATCACCAATATAAAACCCCAAGCCCAAGAGGCCTTGGCAGACGCAGTAGGGGACGCGCTTGGCTAAGTCATAAAAGAGGATATTAAAGGCTGTTTTTTGCATGACGGATACTTACATCTAGTATAAGTTTAACTATTGGCGCTTGTCAGCAAAATAATGAGCAGGCCTATCGAATGCGCAAAACAAAGGGGATGGACGCATCCATCCCCCTCGGCAGAAGCAGCAAGCGCTTTATGGGCTTTTCATAGCCTTTTGCCCTGCTGTTTAGAGCGGATATCCGGCTCTTTAATGCGGTTGTGAGGCTTCTCAGTGCCCCAGTCTAAGGGCAAGGCGGGCAGTTTGGCATTGCCAAAGGGATGCAAGCGGCCAGCTCAAAGGGCCAGGCTCATGCAAGCGTGACCTCAGCGCTAGCGACGCCTGCCCTTTCGCTCCACGCCGAAACCTTCAGCGTCGCGGGGGCGGCGGCTTTGACAATCCAGCTTACCTTCTTTTCAATCGGATCGTGCTTGTTTGTCACGATGCCGAAATAAAAGTAGTCGGTTTTTGCGCCGGAGAAACCCTCAAGCTGGCCGATCTTTTGCTTTTGGCTGCCTTCGACAAACGTCAGGCCTTCGCCCTCCAGCTCGACTGTGATATCTTTGCTGAAGCCAAGGCTCTTATACTCGTTAAGTATATGGGTCGGCATGAAGCCGCTGTTGTAAATGTAGGCGTCGACGCGATAGACTCCATCTGATATTTTCTCTGCAGCCGCCTGCCTAAACACCAAATGCGGCATGGTTTTCGCGTGGCGCAGAATAAAGCGCGTATGCTTCTCGACCTCCTGCTGAATCAGCTCCACAGGCGGATTCTGTATGATGCGTTTTGGATCGGGCCCGCCTATCTCAACCTTTCCAAGCTGCGGGTGATCAATGGCAGTCCAAGGCTTGATGTAGCTGCCAAAGCCGTTCTTGTCTACCCACTCGTAGAATTTAAGCGCATTCTCCTTCATCTTCTCATCCGAGAGCCCAAACGGGTCTGGGAAATGCAGCTCAATGCCCGCCTGGTGGGCGAGATCCCATGTCTCCACCGTATAGCAGTAAATGCCATGCCCAAAATGCAGGAAGTCCTCAAAAGAGCCGGATGTCTTTGCCACAAAGTCCCCGAGGAAATCGTCCTTGATATTCATAGGAACGAACCCGGTCTCCTCCTGGGCGATCTTTGTGATAAGCTCATAGCGCTTCATGTCGTCTGGATCAGCGCTCTTTTTTGGAAACATTCCTGGAGGGTAAAGGTATATTCCAGAAAATGTGTGGAAGGTGATTGTGTTGCAAATGTTTGGATGGCCTTGGACAAACTGGATCAAGGTTTGGGATTCCTGGCGATCGCCAGGGGCAAAGCCAGACCCTGCCTGCTTGTTGCCTGTCTCCCAGCCAACAGGAAAGTTCCGGTTGAGGTCGAGCCCGAACTTTGCCGGCGCAGGAAACACATTTACGCCGTCGTAGCCGTTAATAGACCCTTCGCTATATACATTGTAGAACACCCCGCCGACTTCATCGGGCTTGCGCTTTACGAGCACGCGGGGATCTTCCTCTGCCTTCTTCCAAGCTCCATACGGAGACTCCACCAACATGGTTCGCACGGCTCCGTCGCCGTCAAGATCCCCAGGCACAAGCCCTGGCATCTCGTCAAAAAATGGATAGGGCTCGTTGACTGAGCGAAGCGTGTCTGGATGCGTGAGGTAATATTCCGCCCCATCAGGAACCGGGCGAGGAATGACATAGAAAGTTGTCGTCTCAAGAAGCTTCTTTATTTCCTCGCTCTCATCCATGTTGGAAAACAGGCAGTCAAGGAAATACATCGCGCACATGGAGCCGGTCACTTCGCCTGCGTGCACGTGGCCGTTCAGAAAATAGGCTGGCTTCTCGCTGTAGCCGCCTTTGGATGTGTCTGTGACCTCAATGAGCCAGGTGTCCCTGCCCTCCTTTGACACGGCGAGCGATGAGAGCCTTGCCAAGCTGGGATACTTTTCGGCATACTCATGGACGATTTTCGTAATTTCTTCGTAATTGTAGTAGTGATCATATATTTTTGAGCTTTTCATAAAAGCCTCCTTTGGCCTAGATTTTCACGACCCGCCTCATCCACCGCTTCTTTGCAAGGAACCAAGCGCACTGGGGGATCCCCCCAAAGGACGCGAGCCCCATTGCGAGGCCAACGCCGTTGAAGCCCATGCCAAGCCCCTGGCTGAAAAAGTATGCAAGCGGCACGCGCACAGCCAGCGAGCAAACAAGCGTCACCGTCAGCACAAAAACTGTGTGCCCAGCTCCGGTTGCCAGCCCTGTTACGCAAAAGATGATTGGCGTTATGATATAGGAAGCGGACATATACCGCACAAAGGCTTGGGACAGTTCCAGCACATCCGAATCAGGGGTGAACAGCCTGACGACCGAAGCTGGGCTTAAAGCAATCAGGAAAGTGACGACAGATCCGACAGCCAGGTTCAAAAGCATGCCGCCGTACGCAGTCGCCTCTGCGCGCTTGTCCAGTCCGGAGCCAATGCACTGGCCGGCCATAGAGCTAATGGCAGTCGACACGGCGTTGCCCGGCATTGTCGCAAAGCTGTTAATCCTGTTTCCGATGCCAAAGAGCGCCGACTGCGCAGTTCCATAGCTGTTCGCGAGAGCCTGCACAGAAAGGAACGAGATCTGAACAACCACCTGCTGCACGCACACAGGCAGTCCCAGCCTGATGAGCAGCTCTAGCTGCCTTCTGTCTGGGCGCAGCATGGAAAGCGAGAGCTTAAACCCAAGTTCATCGCGCTTTCTGTGCAGATATTCAAGAGACAAAGCGACACTCACGGCCTGCCCGGTCAGCGTTGCGATGATTGCGCCCTGCACGCCCATGCGCAGCCGCACAATGAGCAAGTAGTCAAGCGCAACGCTGACTGACGCGGCGGCCAGCACAAACAATAGCGGGCGCTTGCTGTCGCCCATGCCTCTAAGCACTGCGCTTATCCCGTTATATCCAAACACAAGGACGCTTCCCCACATGCTTATCCCCAGATAGAGCCTGGCCTGATCGAAAGCGTCGGCAGGCGTGGAGAGCATCCTCAAAAGAGGCGTGGATATGGCGGTAAAGAGCACGCCCACAAAGGCGGCAATGGCCAAGTACATGAAGAACAGCGTTCCGACTGTCTTCTGGAGCTCATCGCGCTTCTTCGCTCCGTAATACTGCGACACAAGCGTCATGGCGCCTGAGCTGAACCCTATGATCGCGTTAGTCACGAGAAGCGTTATCTGCCCTCCGATGGATATGGCGGAGACGCTCGCCCTTGACTCAACGTTGCCGATCAAAGCCATGTCCGCAATGGTGTAGACCGACTGCAGCAAATTGGAGGCAACCAGGGGCAGGGCGAACAGCGTGAGCTTGCCGAGCACGCTCCCCTCAAGAAGGCTTGCCCTCTTCATATCGCGCCTTTCTGCAAAGGCTTCCAGCAGGAAACGAAGCTTCCAGAGGCATTAGCCTTATTCAGACTAGGCGCGCGCTGGGCACAGACGCCTTCCGGCGAAGGGCACCGGTCGAGAAACGGGCAGCGATCCTCGCCAGTGGAGCTGCGCTGCAGCTCTCCGGTCAGCTTGATTTTTTCGCGGCTTTTTTGCAGGGCAGGGTTTGCGACCGGCACGGCGCTCAGCAGAGCCGCAGAGTATGGGTGGAGCGGGTGGTCGAAGAAATTTGCTTTTGATGCCATTTCAACGATCTTGCCAAGGTACATCACCACGATCCTGTCGCTTATGTGCCGAACAATCGACAGATCGTGCGAAATGAATAGATAGCTCAGGCTGTCTTGGCGCTGCAGGTCCTTCAGCAAGTTGATAACTTGCGCCTGAACGGATACGTCAAGCGCCGAGACAGGCTCGTCGCAGACGACAAATTTGGGGCGAACCGATATGGCCCGGGCAATCGCAATTCTCTGCCGCTGCCCTCCTGAGAACTCATGCGGAAACCGGTCCATATAAACAGGGTTCAGCCCGCACTTGTCAAGAATGTCAGCGATGGCCGCTCTGCCCGATTCCATGCCATGGATGCGCATGGTGCGCTCTATCGTCTTTCGCACGCTCATCCTAGGGTTCAGCGAGGCAAAAGGGTCTTGGAATATCATCTGGAAATTCTTGCGCATCAGAGCAAGCCTTGATGCAGGAAGCTTTGTGATGTCCTGCCCTTCAAAGACAACCTTGCCCCGCGTTGGCTCTTGGAGCCGCAGGAACAGCCTGCCAAGCGTCGATTTTCCGCAGGCGGACTCCCCCACCAGCCCGACGACTTCGCCCGGCATGATTTTGAGGCTGACGTCGGCTACAGCTCTTGTCCCGTTAGGCTCTGGCTCGTAGAAACGCTTTTTGCCATAAATTTTTGTGATCTCTTCCACCTTGATCAAGGCTTCGCTCATGTGCTTTCCCCCCCTTGCAGGCCAATCGGGAAATGGCAGGCGCTCATTCTGCCCGGCTCTGTCTGAACAAGGCTTGGAGGCGATCTCAAGCACTCGTCCTTCGCATAGGGGCATCTGTCGGAGAAGCTGCAGCCAGAAAACTCAGCCCCTGCCGGCGGAACATGGCCAGGTATTGTCAAAAGCGAATCGACGTCCTCATTCAGCGGAGGGATTGACGCAAGCAGCCCCTTCGTGTAAGGATGGCGCGGGCTGCTGAATATCGCTTCTGCGTCTGCCTGCTCAACGATCCTGCCTAAGTACATCACAATCACATAGTCGGCAATGTCTGCGACCACACCCATGTCGTGGGTAATAAGCATCACTGTTGTAGAGAATTTTTCGCTTATTTCCTTGATCAAGTCGAGCACCTGGGCCTGGATTGTGACGTCGAGCGCAGTTGTTGGCTCGTCCGCAATCAGCAGCTTAGGGTTGAGCGCAAGCGCCATGGCGATCATGACGCGCTGCCTCATCCCGCCTGAGAGCTCGTGCGGATACCTGCCCATCATCTTCTGCGCGTCACGTATGCCAACGCGCTCCAGCATAGTGACGGCGCTCTCGCGTATTTGCTGCCTGCCCATCTTTGCATGGTTGGAATAGACCTCTGAGAGCTGCCAGCCCACTGTGTAAACAGGGTTCAGGCTCGTCATCGGCTCCTGAAAAATCATCGAAATGTCCTTGCCCCTAATCGCCAGCATCTCCTTTGGGGCTTTCTTGAGCAAGTCAGAGCCATTGAAGAGCACCTCGCCAGAAGACACTTGGGCATTGGGCGCGAGCAGGCGCATGATGGACAGAGCGGTAACGCTCTTCCCGCACCCGGACTCGCCTACAATGCAGGTCGTCTTGCCCTCTGCAATCGAGAAGCTGATATTGTCCAGCGCTGGGTAGGCGCCCTCTAGCGTGTCAAAGCGCACGCTGAGCCCCTTTACGTCCAGAATGTTCATAAAAGCCACCTGCTCATATTTTCATTTTTGGATCCAGCGCATCGCGCAGCCCGTCGCCGATAAAGTTGATGGCCATTACAGTGACAAAAATGATCAGCCCCGGCGGCAGCCACAGCCATGGCATTCTTGTCAGAATCGTCACAGACTGCGCGTCCATGAGCATATAGCCCCAGCTTGCAGCAGGCGGCTGAATCCCAAGCCCAAGGAATGAAAGGCTGGCTTCCATTAGTATCGCGTTCGCGATGCCGAATGTAACGTTGACGATTATGGCAGGCATGCAGTTTGGCACAAGGTAGCGGAATATGATCGACGCTGGGCCTTCTCCGCTCGCAACGGCAGCCTCCACGAACTCTTGCCCCTTCAAAGAAAGGATCTCGCTGCGCACCATGCGGGCAAGCGAGGGCCAGCCCACGAAAGCAATGATGAGCACGATGTTTGCAACGCTCTGGCCCATAATGGCGACCAGCACTATCATAAGCACCATTAAGGGAAAGCTCATTACTGTGTCTGTCGCCCTCATCACAATGTAGTCAAATTTTCCTCCAAAGTACCCAGAGGCAGCTCCAATGAGGATGCCGACCACTGAGTAAATGGAAACAGCGATAAGGCTTACAGACATGCTGACGCTTCCAGCGTACAGCAGCCTGCTGAACACATCCCGCCCGACGCTGTCCGTGCCCAGGATATGCTCAGGGCTTGGCGGGGCCTGAAAAGCGTCCATGAATATCTCAAGGGGGTCGTATGGCGCGATTAGCGGCGCAGCGACTGAAGCGGCGACGATGGCTGCCAACACCAATAGCCCCGCCAAAGACAGCCTGTTGCGGCAAAAGCGCCTGGCAAATTTCTTAAAGCTTTCCCTGCCCGCCTTTTTGGAAGGCGCAGCCTGCTTTCCCACAGCATTTTCCCTCATAGCCTATGCCCCCAGCTTCACGCGCGGATCAGCAACCGCATAGAAGATGTCCGCGAGCAAATTGCCCAAAACGACAAGGACGGCCGTTATCAAAATCAATGCCATCATCACTGGATAGTCCCGCGCAAAGACGCTTTTGACCATAAGCCTTCCGATCCCAGGCCAGGAAAAGATCTGCTCCGTGATCACTGCGCCGCCTAAGAGGCTAGGAAGCTGCATCCCCAGCAGCGTGATAACAGGCATGAGGCCATTCCTGAGCCCATGCGCGAAGGTTACCTTGCTTTCGGAAGTGCCCTTCGCCCTGGCTGTCCTAATATAGTCCTGCCTGAGAATTTCAATCATCTGCGCGCGCACGTAGCGCGTATACTGCGCCGCGCCATTAATCCCCAGCACTATAGCGGGAAGCGCCAAGTGGTGAAGAAGGTCCCCGATGCTAAAGGCGCTGCCCGGCGTTGTCATCATCCCTGTCGGGAATAGGCCCAGCTTGACGCTGAACAGGAATATCATGCACAGCCCAAGGAAAAATGACGGCATCGAAATCCCAAAGATGCTAAATGCCGTGAACGCGTAGTCGAGTTTTGTATACTGCCATTTGGCGGTAATAACCCCGACAGGGACAGCGATCAAGAGCGATATCAGCATCGACGTGCCCATGAGCAGCAGCGTGGCAGGTATGCGCTCCATGAGGATCTTGCTTATGGGTTCGTAGCTGGATATTGAGAAGCCTAGATTCCCGCGCAGTATTTGGCCGATCCACGCGAAGTACTGGCTTAGCACGCTGTCGTTAAGCCCTAGCCTCTCCCTCTGCTTCTCCATCTCCAGGGATGTG
Source organism: Eubacteriaceae bacterium (assembly GCA_031280495.1). Next base: position 3,792 of record JAITGT010000011.1, on the reverse strand, counting down.
ATCCCGGGGTTTATCATCATCTCCAGCGGATCGCCCGGCATCATATGCACAAGGGCAAACGCAAGGATGCTTATGAGGACGAGCAGGGGGATCATGCTCAAGACGCGCCCCACTAGATATTTCGCCATTGCCTCTCCCTAGCCTTTCTTAATGTTGTCCTTACTGCAAATCCCACTCCACGATATTCCAGCAAGGGCCAGCCGCAGAGAGAATGACATTTTTCATTCTGTTGGAAAGGACGCCTACGGCGCTTTCAAAATAAATGTTTACGAAAGCCGACTCGTCAGCCTCTATTGCCTGGATGCGGTTATAGATTTCTTTGCGCGCGGCCACATCCGTTGTGGCTGTGCCCTCTTCCAGCAGCCTGTCAAATTCCTCGTTCTTATAATGCCCCATATTCCAGCCGCCCACATCGCGCGTCTGTACGCTGTGGAAGAAATTGAAGTACGCGGCGTTGGGATCAATGATCGCAGCGCCCGTCCCGAACATGGCCAAATCATAGTTGCCTTTTGTAATTTCTGCCACGAGCGTCGCAAATTCGCCGAACTCTAGCTTGACTGTCACGCCAACGTCCTTCAGATACGACTGTATCAGCGGCGCCATCCTCTCGCGGACGACCTGCCCCTTTGGAACAAAGAGCACCAGTTCCTTGCTAGTGTCCCACCCCATCTCATTTAGCAGCGCTTTGGCCTTTTCTGGGTCATAGCTCTTGCGCGCGACGGACGCGTCGTAATAGGGCGAAAACTCAGGGATAGACGTGTAGGATACGGTTCCCACTCCGCTGATCAGGTTGTCAATGATCGCCTTCTTGTCAATAGCGTAATTCATTGCCTGCCTGAAACGGACATCCGACAGCACGGGGTTCGCAACGTTCACGCTGATGAACTGGACTGTCGTTGTCGCGTACGTCTCAACTTTGACGCCTGCGATAGCCTTCAGCGACTCAAGGTCGGAGGCAGGCATTGTCCCAAGCCCAGTGTTTGTTGTAAGATCCAGCTCTCCATTTTCGAACGCGACGAGCGCTGCGTCGGACGTCATGATCTTAAGTATCAGCTTGTCAAACTTTGGCGTTCCGCGGTAGTAGTCCTTGTTCATGTCGTACTCAACGTACTGATCCGTCACATATTTGTTAAAGACCGCAGGGCCAGTGCCGACTGGGTTAAAGCGCACATCGGCCGTCGCAATGTCAGCGATGGGCACGTCTTTGAGCAAATGTTCGGGAAGTATGCATATCGTGCCGGCGTTGTATTCTAGGAACGGCGCATAAGGCGTCGACATCACGATTTTTATCGTGTGGGGGTCAATAATTTGAATGCCGGGGACATCCTGGGCTGCGCCCGATTTGTACTCTTCAGCGCCCTGAATGTTTATCAGGTATGGGGAGCCTGAGCCTGTAAAGTCCTTGTTGAGCAGCAGTTTGTATGTAAAAGCGACGTCTGCCGAAGTGAACGGCGTCCCGTCGTGCCACTTGGCCTGCTCGTTCAGGTGCAAAGTGTATGTGAGCGAGTCAGCGGATATTTCCCACGAGTCTGCGAGGCCAGGGAGCAGGTTAAAGTTGTTGTCAACCCTCGTCAGCCCTTCAAAGACCAGGTTTCCTGCCATATTTGTGTACAGGCCGCCTCCGCCCAAATATGAGATAAATCCGTCAGGCGACGAGAACATCACCATGTTTACCACTTTGGGAGATGAATTGCCAGTAGGCGACTCCCCATCGCCAGAGCCTCCGCCCTCGCATGACGAAAAGAGCATGGCAGCGGCGAGCGCCAGCGCCGCAAGCGGCTTTGCAAATGTCTTTTTCATATTTTGCCTCCTTTGCCCTTGTCTGGGCTTTGGCTGTCTGCAGAAATGTTCTTCAGGAAATGCACGATGCACTTCTCCATGTCCTTGCATCCTCTAACCGTTGCGAACTCGTTGGGGCTGTGCACCCTTCCGCCTGTGCCGAGGCCGCCAAACGCCGAAGGGATGCCCAGCATGCTCTGAAACAGCGAGAAAGGCGCTGAGCCTGCAAGCGATATCCAAGGCTCAACCTCGCATCCCATGTCATCGCGCTCTGCCTTAATGAGCGCCTGCACCGCCTCCTCGCCAATCTTCGATCTCTGCCAGTTGTAAGCATTTGTGAACTCGACTTCACATATATCGTCTGCGCCTATTTTTTCCAAATGCTTCTTAAACAGCTCGATGATCTTTGCAGGCTCCATGTTTGGCACTGTGCGAATGTCCATGTTGACCATGACCTCATTGGGCAGCAGAGTCTTCGTGCCAAGATCGTAGAATCCCCCAGCGATTCCGTCAATATTGAGCTCTGGGGTAAAGAAATAGCGGCGCAAGAGATCTGGGCCCTCAAGCCCCAGCTTAAATTTGCGCACATCGTTCTCGTGAAGCACCTCTTCGGGGCTAAAAGTCCGCATCAGTTCAGCAAGCACTTCCTCATCGCCCTCAAGGGGGCCGGCAACATCGTCATAAAAGCCTTCAATTGCCACTTGCTCGTCTTCGCCCTTGATCGTTTTGAGGATATGCACAAGCTTCCAGATTGGGTTGTCGATCCATATGGCGTTTGATCCGTGGATCCCTCTGGATGTCGGTGCGCCCCAGTCGCCGCCTTTGACCGTCAGCTTTATGTGGGTTATCCCTTTCGTGCCAAGATACTGCTTGACCTTGCCGTCATTTCCCTGCCCAAAATGGGGGAAATAGCAAAAGTCGCACTTCTCAAGCTCGCTCCTCAGCTGCTCGATCACCCCTGGCAGGCTTACCGATCCGAGCTCTTCCTCGCCCTCAAGCACAAATTTGACATTGACAGGAAGCGTCCCTTCGCTCTTGTAGATCGTGGACAAAACGTTCATTGCTGCCGCGAGCGGTCCCTTCTGGTTGCAGATGCCGCGCGACACAATCACCTCGCCGTACTCATCGTCCTGGACAATGTCTCCCGAGAACGGCTCGACCCTCCATTCCTCGCCCACAACAGGCTGAACGTCGTACATCCCATAAAGCAGCATTGTCTTTGGGGCGCCTACATCAAGGGAAGCATAGACCACAGGCCAGCCTGGCGTCTTGATCACCCTGACATCCTGGCAGCCCAGCTCTTTTAGATCCCCCTCAAGAAGCTGCGCCATTTCTAGTACGCCCAAGCCTGATCCGCTCACGCTGGGCTGGCGGACATAGCGCTGAAAGCGATTTAGGTGCTCCTCCCAATTCGTGTCGATTTTGGCAATAATTTCATCAACATTCATGCTTAACTCCTCACATTTCAAAAAACAAAGGTGCCGAAAGCGAGATTTCGGCACCTTTGCCTTTGCACGTTATGAATTTTATAACATGATTATAATCAATGCAACGAAAAAGTCAACTGTTTGCGTATAATTTGTCGCTGCCTGTTGAGTTTTGCGCATAGATCAGTTTGAAAAACAATATAAATAGGCCAATATCCACTGATTTGACCACAATTTGGAAAATAGTAAGCCGCGCTTTCTGACTGACACGATTCTAGGGTCTGTCTGAGAAACATTAGGCCCTTATGCGTATTCCAAAAATCACTATAATGGCCAAATGCGCAAACATTGCGTAGGTTGAGAGAAGTTTGTCGTATCTAGTCGCAAATCTTCTAAACTCCTTAATGCGGCCGAAGAAGCGCTCGACAACATTCCTGCCGCGGTACGGCGAAGGATCGAAGTCCCACCCTGCCTTCATGCCCGCCTTTGGCGGCGCGTTGAGCGCGCCGCCAGAGGCGGAAACAAGATCCCTGATCTTTGCCGAGACATAGGCTTTGTCCGCAAGGCACAGGCCGCCGCGAAAGTC
>JAITGT010000097.1 GCA_031280495.1 Eubacteriaceae bacterium | reverse complement strand
ACTGGCGTTTTCAGCTCATGGGAAGCTGTTGAGAAAAAATCCTGCTTTTGCTTTTCCAGCTCCTTTTCGGACGTAATGTCCGCCAGCATGAGCGTTGCGCCCGTTTCGCCCGGAGCGCTGCCAATGGGGGAAGGCGATATGGAAGCCCTAAGCAGCAAATCTTTCTGCGCCCTCCACTCTATGGAAGCCGACTTGCCCTGGAGCAGGGCATTGTCAATGGCGCCGCCTATCTTTGCGTCCCACAGAACAGTCCAGATGTTGCGCCTGTTTACGCTATCCTGAATGCGCAGGAATTGCTTTGCGCGCTTATTGCAAAGAAGTATGTTTTTTTGGCCGTCTATCATGATGAACCCCTCTGCCATGCCAGAGAGGATAAATTCCACTTTCTCGTGTTCAATAAGGAGGCTTTGGTGCGAAGAAGAAATTTCGGCGATCTTTTCCTGAATTTCCAGAACGGTTTTGTCTGCCTCGAGAAAGCTGGAATTGTAGCGCACTGGATCGCCGGTGCCGTTTTTTGACAGCAAGCTGGCCACATAGAGGAGAGGCTTTGCCGCGCCGGCAGAAATGCGGCTGGCCATCAGAAAACAAAGCAGGGCGGCAGAAGCCGCAATGAGGGCGGCGCCGGGAAGCAGCGAGGCTGCAGCCTGAAAAATTCCGGGATAGGCAGCTGTCAGCCTTACAATTTCGCCGCTGCCCGCCACGGAGGAAGCGTGCGCCAAGTTCTCGCCAAATGCGCTTCCCTTGCTTTCGGCGACGCTTGCAAAGCCCCTCCGCGCTGCCTTCACGTCCGGGCAGTCTGCATAGCTCCCCAAAAGCCCTGCGCCTTCCTTTTCGGAATCGGACAGGGCGGCGCCTTCGGCAGACAGAATGGTGACCCGGACATTTCCGGCGAGGGCAGACAGCTGCTTGGCGTGCATGCCGGGCCTATGGCTGAGCGATGCGGAAAGGGCCAAATTGGCCAGCAGGCCTTCTGTCCTGCCCTTTTCGCGCAGCGAGAGCATGGCAGACGAAAGCAGGCAGCAAAGCGACACAGACAGCAGCGCAACCAAAAATGCCCTAAGAAAAATGGCTCTCCTCACAGCTGTTTTCCCACAAATCGGTAGCCCACGTTTCGGACGGTCTTAATGTATTTTGGATTGTCCGCGTCGTCGCCAAGCTTTGCGCGCAAAGTGCGGATATGCATGTCCAAGGTGCGCGGCTCGCCCATGTAGCCCTCGCCCCACACTGCGCCAAGCAGCTCCTCCCGCAAAACAATGCGGTCTTTTTCGCGCATGAGCATTTTTAGCAGCTCATACTCCTTAAACGTGAGGTTTATGCCTTTTCCATTAATAGCAACTTCCCTTGTGTCGTGGTTGACGGACAAATCCGAAAACTCGTACGCCTTTTGCTCCGGCGCATGCCCGCCCCCGCCCGGCAGCCTCCGGAAAGCCGCGCGAATGCGCGCTGCAAGTTCCATTACGCTGAAAGGCTTTACAATATAGTCGTCCGCCCCGGAATCCAGTCCGGAAACTTTGTCCATTTCGCTGCCTTTTGCCGTTAAGAGAATGATGGGGAGCATTTTAGTGCCGGAAGACTGGCGAAGGAGTTTTGTCGCCTGCGTTCCGCTCATGCCAGGCAGCGTAATGTCGAAGATGGCCAAATCCGGAACGCTGAGGGAAATTGCCTTGAGTGCGGCTTCTGCGCTGTCAAACTCTTTGACGCTGTACGAAAAAGACATAAGCGCAAGCTTGACAAGCTCGCGGATGCTCTCGTCATCCTCAACGACATAGATCATCTTGTCCAACGCGGGCCTCCCGCTAAAAAATCTGGGCGTTTTTGTGCTTTCCCGAGACAGAAAACTCTACCCACTCGCAAATGTTGACGGCGTGGTCCGCAATGCGCTCCAAATATTTCGCAATCAAAAGAAAGTCAACGGCGTTGTCCATTTCACTCTTTGCGCCTTCTTTGCGAAAAACGTCAATAAGCTCCTGCTTAATCAGATCAAAGTACTCGTCCACTTCATCGTCTCTCGCCTCTGTCTTCTGCGCCAGATCGACGTCGGTGTTTACATAGGACGAAACCGCGTCATGGACCATTTCCACAGCGATGCGCGCCATTTGCGGAATGTGCCCTGAATCTGCAAACATGTTTTTTTCTGCAATCCGCAGCGTCAGCTCCGCTATGTCGGCGGCATTGTCGCCGATTCGCTCCATGTCTGTGATCATTTTGAGCGCTGTTGTGATTTTTCGCAGATCGGAAGCGACTGGCTGCTCGCGCGCGATGAGCCAAAGGCACTTGGACTCGATTGCTTTTTCCAAATCGTCGACGTCCTTGTCTTGGCGCACAATTTCATTGCACACAGCCAGGTCATTTGTTTCAAATGCGTTGACCGAATCGGCAATGGCCTTCTCAATCAGGCTCCCCATCCGAATAATGTCGATGTGCAGTTCCCGAAGCTCCTGCTCGTAGTGTTTTCTGACCATTTTTTCCCCCTCTTTTGCCTCTCTTTCAGCCGCCGGGCGTCAGCCGAAGCGCCCTGTGATATAGTTTTCTGTTTTTTTGTCCTTTGGGTTTGAAAATATTTCGCTTGTCTGGTTTCCTTCAACCAGCTCGCCCAGCAGGAAAAACGCGGTATAGTCCGAAATGCGGGCTGCCTGCTGCATGTTGTGCGTGACAACGACAATGCTGTAGGCAACTTTAAGCTCATCGACAAGCTCTTCGATTTTTGAGGTGGAAATGGGGTCGAGCGCCGAGGTCGGCTCGTCCATCAGCAGAATTTCAGGCTTTGTCGCAAGGCTCCTGGCAATGCACAGGCGCTGCTGCTGGCCCCCTGACAGGCCAAGGGCAGGCTTTTTCAGCCTGTCTTTGACTTCGTCCCAGATGGCGGCGCCGCGCAGGCTCTGCTCCACAATTTCGTCCAGGACGGCGCGCTTTTTTTCCCCATGTATGCGCGGGCCATAGGCGATGTTGTCGTATATGCTCATTGGAAAAGGGTTTGGGGCCTGAAACACCATCCCCACCTTTTTGCGCAGCGTAGTCACATCCACGTTTTTGGCGTACACGTCCTCGCCGTCCAAGGCGACCTCGCCTGTTATTTTTACGTTTGGCACCGTGTCGTTCATGCGGTTCAGCGTTTTAAGGTAAGTGGATTTTCCGCAGCCGGAAGGCCCGATAAGGGCGGTCACGCAATGCTCCGCTATGTCCAGATCGATCCCCTTAAGCGCATGGGCTTCGCCGTAATAGAGGTTAAGCCCTTTCGTGTACATCTTTGGCTGGTTCATTTTTTGCTCAGCCTCCATGCTATGAACCGCGTCAAAAGGTTCAAAGCCACTACTATGACGATAAGCACAGACGCAATGCCAAAGGCCGTTGCGTTGTCGCCGCGGGACATGGCATAGCGGTACAGCTCAACTGAAAGCGTGGAGCCGGAATGGGAAAGCTGGTCCCACACGCTCCCGCGCGGCATATACAGGGCGCTTCCGCCCGCCACCAAAAGCAAGGCGGCGCTTTCGCTGACCATTCGCCCAATGGACAGAATGATCCCTGTCAAAATCCCCTTTAGGGAGCAGGGCATCAATATCGTGCGGACCAAATGCCATTTCGTCGCCCCCAGGCCAAGTGCGCCGTCGCGGTAGGCTTTTGGGACGGAAAGAAGCGCTTCCTGCGTGGTTCTCATCATGATGGGCAGCACCATAATTGTCAGTGTGAGCGCGCCTGCCAGAAGGGAAACATGCAAATTGAGAAACACGCAGAAAAACACGTACCCAAAGACCCCATACAGAATGGACGGTATCCCGGAGAGTGTTTCGGCCGCGAACTGGATGGCCTCCACAATTCTTCTGTTTTTCGCATATTCGCATAAATAAATTGCGCCGCCAACGCCAAGAGGAACACTGATTAAAAGGGCAAAGAATATGACATACAGCGTGTTGACGGCACTTGGGAAGATGCCGACCGTCTCCATAACTGGGTTTTCCGCAGTCAGCAAAAACGGCAAGGTTACAATTGGCAGCCCTTTCACCAGTATATACCCTATAAAAAAGGCAGCCAATGCCAATAGGCAAATCACAAGCAGGTAAATGGCCCCGTACGCGAGCGCTTCCAATGGGCGCCGCTTTTTCTCCGAGATCCGCCCCTCAGCCATTGCCCTGCCCCACGCGTTTCATGGCAAGCCGGAGAAGAGTGTTGATAGCCATGATAAAGACAAACAGGACAAGGCCAATCCCGTAAAGGGCGTCTCTGTGCATTCCGCTGGAATAAGCCCATTCTATAGGAATTGCCGCAGTCAAAAGGCGCACAGGCCGAAGGAGCCCTGGCATCACAGCGGCGTTTCCCGCCACCATCATGACAGCCATCGCTTCGCCGATTGCCCTTCCTGTCCCAAGAACCACGCCCGCTGCAATGCCACTTTTTGCAGCTGGCAGCGTCACGCGGAAGATGCATTGCAGCCGAGTGGATCCGAGCGCAAGCGCGGCTTCCTCATACTGCTTCGGGACCGCTCGGATGGACGTCTCGGACACGCTTATGATGGTAGGCAGGATCATGACAGCCAAAATGGCAATTGCGGCAAGCAGGCTGCCGCTGTTCGCTATTCCCATGGCCGCCTGGAGCCTAAATATCGAAGGCACGATGAAAAGCGCTCCCATCAGGCCATAGATAACGGACGGGATCCCCGCCAAAAGGTCAATGAATCCCCTCAAAACCATGGCCAGCCTGTCATGGGCCACTTTGGACAAGTATACGGCAGTCAGCACGCCTACAGGCAATGCAACCAGTACCGCGCCAAAAGTTGCCAGAATAGAGGACAAAACCATGGGAAGAATGCCGAACTCCGAATTTCCTGGGCTCCAGGCCTTTCCAAGCACAAATTGGAAAAGCCCCACCTTGGCAAAGATCGCCCCTCCAGAAACCACCATATAAACCGTCATGAATGCGACGCAGACTACAGATGCAAGGCCGCAGAAAAGGAATGCCGCGTTCATGGCCGCGTCCGCGAAAGGCTGCGGCCTTGCTTTTTGCTTTGAAAGTATGGAAAGCGCGCCGCCGCCTTCTGTTTGCCCTTCCGGCTGCGCGCCCGCCTGCTTTTGCGTAAAGTTGGCGTTTGTCTTCATGGTTTCCCTAAAACTGCCGAATTGGCAGCAGGCCTTTTTCAGAAACGATTTTTTGGCCCGCGTCGCTCATGATAAAGCCCAAAAACGCTTTGGCGGCGGGGGAAGGCTCCTGGCCGCTCTTTGTCAATACGTAAAATTCCCTTTTCAGCAAGTATGTCCCGTCCTTGAGCGAATCAGCCGAAATGGAAACCCCCTCGTACGAAACTGCGCTTACCTTTGCAATGTCTACATCGGAAAAAGAGAGGTAGCCAATTGCGTTCGGATTCTGCGAAACAGTGGTCTGTACCGCCCCTGTGCTGTCCTGCACCGTTGCGTCCGCCGCAATGCCCGATTCGCTAAACCCAACGATCTCCGCAAAAGCCGTGCGCGTGCCTGATCCCTCTTCGCGCGTTACGACCGTGATGAGCGCGTCGGCTCCGCCAACTTCGCTCCAATTCTTGATCTTTCCGGTATAAATGCCGCTGAGCTGATCCTTTGTCAAGCCCGTTGCCGCATTGCCTTTGTGCACCACAACCGCAATGCCGTCGATAGCGTACGCCGTGGCGTCAAGGCCGCTTTCGCTGCCGTCTGTCTTAAGCTCACGGCTGGAATGCCCAATTTCGTACAGGCCGCCAATGGTATTCTTTATTCCGTCGCCGGATCCATTCATTTCATAGTCAACGGCAACCTGCTGGTTTTCCAGCTGAAACTGGTAGATCAGGGCGGTCATCACTTTCTCTACGGAAGTGGATCCCCCTGTCTTTACATTTCCGCTTAGGGCATTTTCGCTTCCTGCGCCTGGGCCTTTCGCGCACCCTGCAAGCCCCGCCCCCAGAGCCAATAGCGACAGTATAATGCTGGCTGTTCTTTTCACTGAAAATATCCCTCCGTTTTCAACGCTCATCCTATCGATCTGTATTTTACCCAGCAATGAAGCGCGGCGATAGCAGCGCCGGCTATATTCTAGGTAAAGTCTATGTCAAGTGGAAAGCCTCTACTCGCGCAAGGCGCAGATTTAGGAATGCAGCAGCCGCTTTGGGCCTATTTCAAATGAAGCCCTTGTTTATACTGGATGAACTGCGCATTTTTCGGAGCAATGCCGGATCGGCGCCGCATGGCTTTCGCAGCGCCGCGAAAACTGCCCTTTGTTTTTTTGCAAACGGAAGCCCGCTCTTTTAGCGCGGGGCTGCCTTAATGGAATCGGCAGCGAATGCGGCATTGCATTGAGGCGCTGTCTCTTGCATTGGCAAATGCGCAAAGCGGGCGCGTTGGAGCTGGCACGGCTCAGGCAGACTTATGGCATATTGCATGGCGCGCTGCCTTATCCTTCTGGCTGCGCCGCTTTCCGCCGCCAAACGCATGGCGCCCCAAAGCGCCGGACAGTAAGGAAAAGCAGATCGCGGCTGCGCCAAGGGCATTTCCCGGCGAGAAGGGCATGGGCAGCTGCCCTTAAAAAAAGCAGCAGGGCGGCGTTCCCGTGAAATCAGGCGTCTTTAAAACTGCACCAGGCCATATGATCGTTCACGATCCCCACTGCCTGCATAAAAGAATAAACAATTGTGCTGCCCACAAATTTGAAGCCCAGCTTTTTCATGTCCTTGCTGATTTTCTCAGAAAGGGCTGAGGCTGCCGGCATGTCTTCCTGCCGCTCCCATTGGTTCACGATCGGGCTTCCTTCCACGTAGCCCCACAGGAATTCCTCCAGGCCTCCCAACCTCAGAACGGCCTGCGCATTGGTGACAGCAGCATTGATTTTCAGGCGATTGCGGACAATTCCAGGGTTCTGCAGAAGCGCCGCCACTTTTTCTTCTCCATACGCCGCCACTTTTGCAGCGTCAAAACCGTCAAACGCGGCGCGGTAGCTTTCCCGCTTGTGCAGGATGCACGACCAGGAAAGCCCCGCCTGCGCCCCTTCCAAAATCAGCATTTCAAAAAGGCCGCGCTCGTCGCGGCAGGGTTTGCCCCACTGCTCGTCGTGATAGCTTTGCATGAGTTCGTCGCTGCAGTCGCCCCATGGGCAGCGCAGACGCGCCAATATGCTCATTGATGCATCTCCTCCAGCTTCCCAATGGGATCTTTCGATCCGCCGCGCGCCTTTTTTTTCAAGCGTTTGCCCCTTCTGATCATCAAGCGTTCGCCGCCCTTCCGTTTTTTTTCGTTCAGCCTGCCCTTTGCCTACTATGCCCGCCATCACAGAATTTTTCAGGCTTCCGCCACTCTCCGGCATGCAGGCAGATGCTCATTATTGCTGCATCCCGTGATGCCGCCTGCATTCGTTGAGCAAAGGCAAGAATCTCTTCAGGCGGGGCTGCAGGGCAGATGCGCCCCTCGCTTCTGCCGCGCGAAAATCCCTCTTCAGTCAGTTTGCGCCCTTGATGGGGCAATAAAGCCAAGGGGCAGGCAGAGTCTTGGCATTTTGCCGTTTGATT
>JAITGT010000084.1 GCA_031280495.1 Eubacteriaceae bacterium | reverse complement strand
CTCTGGGGATAGGGGAGATTTCCTCGGAGCCTGTTGTCGCCTCCACGCAGATGGGTTATGCCATTCAACCTGAAGACCTGCCCCTTATTTTTAAGGAGTACGAATCTCTTGCTTCTTCCTATTTGGAAGCGCGGGGAAGAGAAGGAGCGTTTCATTTCTTTCATTTTAGCATAGAGTCCGAAAACGAAATATGCATGAAAAAGAGGGTTGGAGGCTGCGGTTCCGGAACGGAGTATTTGGCGGTCGCCCCATCGGGGGATCTGTACCCATGCCACCAGTTTGTCGGCCAGGAGGGTTTTCTGCTCGGAAATGTAAATGGCGGCTTTTCGGAAGAGGGAAATGCTCTTCGACACAAATTTTCATCTCTAAATGTGAATTCAAAAGAGGAATGCCGCAATTGCTGGGCAAAATATTTTTGCGGGGGCGGCTGTGCCGCAAATGCGTTTCAGTATGGCAGCGGGCTGGCAGGAACCCACCCAATTGGATGCGCCATGCTAAAAAAGCGCCTGGAATGCGCCCTCTATATTAAATCGGTGGAAAAACATTGAAGAATGCGCATTGTTTAAGTATAATTGACCAATAGTTTATACTGGGCGGCGTGTTGACAATGCTTGCTGCCTGCTGCTGGCTTCCGCGCGCCGGCGGCTCTTGAAAGAAAGGCGGTTGTCTGTACTAAACATGAAAAAGAGCTATTCAACGTTAAAGCTCGTCTTTTTTATTGCCCTCATGGCTCTATTTGGCGTCATATTCATAAGCGGCATTAAGCTGTCGAGCATAGCAGGCGTTTACGACATAGCGCCGACGCAAGAAAAGATTAATTACGGCCTGGATTTGACAGGCGGCGTTTATGTGGTCTTGGAGGCGGACGAGTCCTCGGGAGCTGTGACAGACGAAACACTGGACAAGGCAATTGCCACGATTCGAAACCGCATCGACTCCATGGGCCTAAAAGAGCCGACAATCAGCAAGCAGGGCGGAGACCAAATTCGAATCTCCATACCGGACATCTCAAACCAGCAGGAAGCGCTGGACACGATTGGCAAAACAGCGCAGCTAAGCTTTGTGGATCCAAATGAAAACGTCATTTTGACTGGTGCAGACGTTGTTGGCGCGACATATGAGAAGCGACAGGATTCAAGCGGTCTGGTGGATGAGTCAGTGCGTTTGGAATTTAGCGCTGAGGGAAAGACAAAGTTTGCCTCGGCAACAAAGGAGTTCCTCAACCAGGCCATCACGATAAAGCTTGATGAGGAAATTATATCCTCTCCAACTGTGCAAAGCGAAATTACAGATGGAATCGCTTATATTACGGGGATTGGAAAACAGGAGGAGGCAATCAGCCTGGCCCGCCTAATACGTGCAGGCGCCCTGCCTGTCGCCTTTACGCCAGTGCAAACGGAAACAATTGGGCCAACGCTTGGCCAAGACTCCCTGCAGAAGAGCGTTTTCTCTGGAAGCATGGGCGTTTTGCTGGTTCTTGCCTTTATGCTCGCTGTTTACAGGATACCTGGCATTGCAGCCGATCTTGCCCTTATTGCGTATATGCTTCTTTTCCTTAATGTGATGGCCATTTTCCAGGTGACGCTGACTCTGCCTGGCATTGCGGGGATCATACTTTCCGTTGGCATGGCTGTTGACGCCAATGTCATCATCTTTGAGAGAGTCAAAGAGGAGCTCAAACTTGGCAAGACGATGATAAACGCCATAGAGTCGGGCTTTTCAAACGCTCTTTCGGCAATCATCGACTCGAATGTCACAACTATTATTGCTGGGGCAGCGCTGTTTCTTTTTGGCACCGGCTCTATAAGGGGATTCGCCATGACTCTTATGATCGGCGTGGCGCTCAGCTTTATAACCGCAATGACTCTTACGCGGAAGCTTTTGATGTGGATCCTGTCTTCTGCAAACATCACAAATCCCGCTATGTTTGGCGTGAAAGGAATCAACGCAAAATGAAGAATTTTCGGTTTGTTGAGAATCGAAAGGCTGTCTTCTCCATTTCTATTGCGCTTTGCGCTATTAGCCTACTTATGCTTTTGTTTCGCGGGTTTAATGTAGGAATTGACTTTAAAGGCGGGACGATAGCAAATATCGAACTGCATCAGGCCTTTGAAACGGCCGATGTGAAAGCAATTGTTGACAAGTTTGACACTGATGCCACCATTACAACGGGGGGCGACGCTGAAACAATTGCTGTCGTCAGCTCCTCCAAAGATTTTTCGGAAACAGAAAAACAGGAAATGTTCAATGCGTTTAAGGAAAAATACAATCTGACTGAGGTGGATTTGCTGTCTTTTAACAACATTTCTGCCACAATTGGGAGAGACCTCCAGATGCAGGCTTTGTACGCCTCCGCCTTGACCATCGCCTGCATGCTTCTATATATCTCGATTCGTTTTCGATTCTGGTATGGACTTGCTGCGGTTGTCTGCCTGTTGCATGACATCCTTATCGTTTTGGGCTTCTATTCGCTGTTCCAGCTGCCTGTAAACTCCTCCTTCATAGCCGCAATACTCACTATCCTTGGCTATTCGATAAATAATGTCATCATTGTCTTTGACCGCGTTCGCGAGAACCTAAAGAAATACTATCCAAGCCTAGAAGGGATGGTTAATGAGTCTGTTGCCTCGTCTTGGACTCGATCGGTCAATACAACAATGACAACAGTCATTGCCGTCTTTGCCATTTTCGTTTTCGGCGTCGCCGCCGTGCGCGAATTTATCTTGCCAATGCTCATTGGCTTTGCCGCTGGCTTTTACTCAAGCGTCTTTGTCGCAGCCCCGCTGTGGTATGTGTTTGACGGAAAGCGGCATGCGGCCATAATAAGAGTGCCATGAAAATGAAATGCCTTTATAGCAAAATAAGCAGGGCGGCTGCGGCGATTGCCGCCGCCGTCTTTCTTTTTTGCATGCTGCCGTCTTGCACAGCGCCTCAAAAAA
>JAITGT010000054.1 GCA_031280495.1 Eubacteriaceae bacterium | reverse complement strand
GAGGTACTTGAACAGTTTTCCCAGCGTGCCTTTGAAGTCTCTTGCCTTTTCGCCCATCATCATCATCATCATGGGGCCGCCGCGCGGCCCTCCGCCAGGCCCTCCTGGCCCGCGCCTGGGCGAATTTTGCTGGTGCGGGCCGAGCATGGCGCGCTCTTCCGTTGACGTGCCGGGGCCTGAGCCTCCGGGCGGGCGGTAGTAGCCATCAGGGCTGCCGCTCTTCTCTTCGCCTTTCGCCTGAGGCCCAAAGCCCTCTGGGGGAGGCCCTTCCTGCCCAGGGGGGAACCCTCCCATGCCCTGTGGCCCGCTGCCCTGCGGCGGCATGCCGCCTGGCGCTTTTTGCCTATTCTTCTTCGTCATGCGGACAGCTCCTTTTCAGAAAATTGCGACGAGGCAATCTCGTAATATTCTTTGCAGGTTTTAAGCAGCTCTTCATGCGTCCCTTTCCCAACGATTGTTCCATGGTCGAGAACAATGATCTGCTCAGCGTGCATGATTGTGGACACCCGCTGCGCGACGAGAATGACGGTGGACGCCCCGATTTGCTCTTTGAGCGCGGCGCGCAGCGCATTGTCCGTCTTAAAGTCCAAAGCGGAAAAGCTGTCGTCAAAGATGAGAATGTCGGGTTTCTTGACCAGCGCGCGCGCAATGGAAAGCCTTTGCTTTTGCCCGCCGGAAACATTTGCGCCGCCCTGGCTGATTTGCTGATCGTAGCCTTCCTCCTTGGAGGTTATGAAGCCTCTCGCTTGGGCGATCTCTGCAGCCCACTCGATCAGATCTGGCTCGGCTTCCTGCATGCCATAGCGCAGGTTGGAGTCTATCGTGCCGGAAAGCAGCACGGCTTTTTGCGGAATATACCCGATTTTCTCGCGCAAATCGCGCTGGGTGACGTCCCGGACGTCCCTGCCGCCCACTTTGACCGAGCCCTCTGTTACGTCATAGAAGCGCAGCAACAGGCTTGCGACTGTCGACTTGCCCGAGCCAGTGGAGCCGATAATTGCGGTTGTTTCGCCAGGCTTTGCCACAAAAGATATCTCGGAGAGGGCGTCGTTGGAGGCGTCAGAATAGCGAAAGGACACATTTGCAAATTCAACGAGCCCGCGCTCGCCTTCGCTGAAAGGTTTTGGAGAGGGGGGATCCGTGATGGTGAGCTCGGTGCTGAGCACCTCATTGATTCGGCGCACGGATATCATGGTTCTCGGCAGCATCTGGAACATCATAGAAATTCCCATAAAGGACATAAGGATCATCATGGCGTACTGCGTAAACGCCATCATGTCTCCAATCTGGATGCGGGACGCAGCTATCTGGCGCGCGCCCACCCAGATGATGAGAAGGGAGAGGCCGTTCATGACGAGCGTCATGACGGGCATCATAAACGCCATGATCCGGTTGATAAAGAGCTCTGTCCTCAACAGGTCTTCGTTTGCCCCCGCAAAGCGGCTCTTTTCGCTGCTCTGTGTGTTAAAGGCCCGCACAACCATCAAGCCGGACAGGTTTTCACGGGCGACAAGGGTGATGCGATCGGTCAGCTTTTGCACCAATGAGAACTTAGGAAAAGCGACCGACGTAATCAGAGTCACCAGGCACAGCTGCACGAGCACGGCAAGAGCGATGATCCAGCTCATGGAAAGGGATGTGCGCACTGCCAGGACAACGCCGCCAATTCCCATAATTGGGGCGGAGAAAAGCATGCGGATGCCCATGCCCATGAGCATCTGCACGCTTTGGACATCGTTTGTGCAGCGCGTTATGAGCGAGGCAGTCGAAAAATGGTCAAACTCTTTTGCAGAAAAGCCTTCGATTTTTTCAAAAAGGGCCTTTCTTAGGTTGCGCCCAAAGCCAGCGGAGACCTTTGCGGAAAAATAGCCGAGCAAAGCTGTGCAGGCTCCAGACAGGACGGCAATGGCGAGCATGGACAGGCCGATTCTAAGGATATAGCTGCGCTGGAGGCCAAGAGTGTCTACGCCCGCTTCCGCGATAATGGAGCGGCTTATGGCGACAGCAGACTGAAGGACAGTCGCTTCTGGTATGTCTGCCAGAGCCTCTTGGCGCAAAAGCCCCTTCTCGGCTTCAGGCATGGACTCCAAAGCAGGCGAAAATACCCTGTAGTCCGCTATGTCCGGAAAATCGGCGCCTGCGTTTTGGCTATTGCCGGCGACAGTGCGCGCATAGTGCATTAGCGTATAGAAGGAGTTCCCAAAAGCCAGGTCTGACTCGCGGCTTTCGCCCTCTTTTACGAAAAATTCCCCCTCAATGCCAGGGTAGGCCTCCGCATACGGTTTTCCGGACGCCGAGGCGCCATCCTTGCTCGCAGCCTGATAAATGGAATTTGCCGCCTGTTTCTCCTCAGGCGTCATGAGGGCTTCGGCGAGGCGCATGTTGTCGGCAGAAAGGACTTCCGGCGAGCTGGACTGAAGGCCGCCCTGCTGAAGGCCAGTGCTGATGATGTTGCCCATTAAGGTCGGAAGGGCCAGATCTGCAATGGTTTGCGCAAAGAGAAAGGCTATGGACAAAATAAGGCCTGCCGTAAATGGCTTAAGATATTTAATGACTGTCTTCATTCACAATCCCCTTTCGTAGTTGTTTTGTCAAATGGACGACTTTATGTCGTCGACAATGTCAGCAAATCGGTTGAAAAGCGCGATAAGCTCAGAAACATCCTCTTCCCCCATTCTTTCGAATATCATGTCATACAGGCGCTCAAAGCTTGCGTCTGCCTTTTTGGTGATCTCTGCGCCGGACTCTGTGAGGGTAAGGATCTGCTTGCGGCGGTTCGCCTTGTCGGATTCGCGATTAATATAGCCCTTTCTCTCCAGCGAGGAAAGGGCCTGCGAAATGGCAGCTTTTGTAATATAGAGATTTTCTGGCATATCGCTCATGTATATATTGTCAAACGAGTCTCTTGAATTGTATTGAATGTATTTCATCAGGCCCATCTCGGACATATTAATGTCTTTTGCCCCCATCATTTTCAAAATGGAAGGATGGATGGACGAATCCACAGTCTTGAACCGAAACATGGATTGAAGGAGTTTGTCTTTAAGTATTGCGTCCAATGTGGGCGTACCGCCAAATATATAATAGTATTGCCAGTCATGGGGTGTTTAGGAAATAAAAAAAGAAAAACGCCTGCTGCAGCAATTGTTAAGCCCTGAACAGTTTACCAGAAGCCTATTGGCATGTCAAGGGGAAGCGAATATTCTTTTGCCCAACCCAGCTGCCTAAATGGGAAAAAGGCCTCCTGGTTTTGGAACGGGCAATCCAGGCGCGCAGGAGGCTTCAGTAGATTTGGTTAAAGTCAATTCCATGCTCTAGCATGACGCGCATCAGCGACTCAAAGGGGGTCCAGCTGATTTTGTTTAGCGCGTACATTGATGTGTACACTAGGCTAAAGAGAAAGACGGCTGCAAAGATGACAATTTCCTTTGTGTCCCTCTTTCTCAAAAGGGGAATTCCGTCAATGGCAAAAATGGCGGCGTAGGCGGCAATAATGAGCAAGGGTATCAAGGCGCCCCTCTTTTCGCCTCTTCAGACTTTTGCATGGAGGAATGCACGGCGGAAATCCCAAGCGTGAGCGCGGGGGCCAGATAAAACATAAACACCATTGCAAAGCCTGCAATATTGAGCAGGTAATAGTTTAGGTCAACCGCCTGCCCCACAATGGTGCAGCTGTAAACGGCCAGAAGCATGCCCAGGACTAGGGCAAACCGGCTTTGGTCGTTTGTGTTTGTCAGCTCCGTAAAGCCGTAGACGACGGCTAGAAACAAAACGCATATTTTGGAGAACGCCATTGTGTTGTAAAAAACAACGAACAGGCCCTCCATGCGCGCAAACGAGCTGCCAAACTCAATGATTTTTAGCGCTTCGTAGGTTGGGTTGGCCAAGTACGTCATCAAAGGGCCAAGAGAAAGCGTCTCGCGCACATGGACGGTGACGATGACGGCAGCGACGGCGGCCGCCAGCTGAAGGTAGAGCTTTTTTACGCTGACATTG
>JAITGT010000051.1 GCA_031280495.1 Eubacteriaceae bacterium | reverse complement strand
CCGTCAGCGTCGTCTTCCCGTGGTCTATGTGCCCTATCGTGCCGATGTTCACATGCGGCTTCGTTCTCTCAAATTTCTGCTTTGCCATTCTTCTTCTCCCTGCCTTTCATTTTGCGGCGCAATGCGCGGAATAATCTCTAGCTCGCCAGTGTCATTGAAGTGTGACTTTTCGGTATATTTTTTTTCCTTTCTGAAGGATCAGAGCGCCTTCAGGAAAATCCCTTTCAGTCACTGGCCTTTGCGGATTGCTAATCTTTTCGGAATTAATGCGGATGCCGCCCTGTTCGATAAGCCTGCGCGCCTCTGATCGCGTCGCCGCAAGGCCAGCAAGGGCAACGAAAGAAGCGGCATCGCTGCCCAAAATGCCATAGGGCACAGATGCAGCCGGCATTTCGGCGGCATCCCCGCCTTCCCCGAAAATGGAGCGTGAAGCGGAGAGGGCAGAGTCTGCCGCCTCGCGCCCGTGTATGAGGGAAGTCACTTCATAGGCAAGCGTTTCCTTTGCGGCATTCACCTCCTCGCCATGAAAGCTTCCAAGCCTTCTCACCTCGTCCATGGGGAGAAAAGTGAGAAGGGCAAGGCATTTTTCAACGTCAGAATCGCCGACATTCCGCCAATACTGGAAAAATTCATAAGGTGAAGTTTTCTCAGGATCTAGCCATAGGGCCCCTTTTGCTGTCTTGCCCATCTTGTTTCCTTCAGAATTGACAAGGAGGGCAAAGGTCATGCCAAAGACGTCTGCGCCAGCTTTGCGCCGCACGAGCTGAACGCCCGCAATAATGTTAGACCACTGATCATTGCCGCCCAGCTGCATTTTGCAGCCATGCCGTTTGTACAGCTCATAATAATCGTAAGCCTGCATAATCATATAGTTGAACTCAAGAAAAGTCAGGCCTGTTTCCATGCGGTTTTTGTAGGCATCGGCAGAGATCATGCGGTTGACCGAAAAAAAGGGCCCGATCTCGCGAAGGAAATCAATGTAGTTTAGATCCAAAAGCCACTCCGCATTGTCGGCAATGATTGCTTTTCCTTCAGAGAAATCTAAAAATCTTTCAAAAATCCGCTTAAATTTTAATGCATTTTGGCTAATTGTCTCTTTCGTCAGCATTTGGCGCATATCCGTGCGCCCAGAAGGATCGCCCACCATTGTGGTCCCCCCCCCAAGCAGCGCGATAGGAATATGGCCAGCCTTCTGCATGTGCACCATAACCATAATCTGGATAAAGTGGCCAACATGCAGGGAGTCTGCCGTTGGGTCAAAGCCAATATAAAATGTCACTTTCTCGCGTTCGAGGATCTGGCGGATCTCATCTTCATGCGTGCACTGCTCAATGTAGCCGCGCTCTTTTAGTACATCAAATACGCTCATACAATATAGCCTCTCTAATAAGCCCTCGCAAAATAGGCGGTTCTTTGCGCCTTTGCCCCGCAGCAAACGCAAGTTTCAGATCCGATGTCCTCATTTTCGAAGGGCATGTTGCGCAGGGTCGCCCCTGTCTCTTCCTTTATTTTATCCTCGCAGCCGCGATTTCCGCACCACTTGGCTTTGACAAAGCCGGGGTTTGCGGCAAGTCTTTGGGCAAACTGCTCCATGCTGCATGCAATAGAGGTTTTCTTCTCCATATCCACTTTGGCTATGCGGAACATGTTGGACTGAATCTCGCCAAGCAGCTCCTTCATGGCTTTAGGGGCGGCGGATACGGGCAGCGTTGCCTTCTCGGACGTATCCCGCCGAACAAAGGCAAAAACTCCCTCCTCTGCTTCCTTAGGCCCAACTTCGATGCGGATTGGGACTCCGCGCATTTCATATTCCGCGTATTTCCAACCGGGCGAGTTGTCGGATATGTCCAGTTTTACGCGCATTTCAGCTGACAGCATGTCAGAGAGCTTCTTTGCGGCTTCGATTACGCCAGGCTTATGGGATGCGACGGGAATGACGGCTATCTGAATAGGAGCTATCTTTGGCGGCAGCTTTAGGCCAGAATCGTCTCCGTGCACCATAATTATGCCCCCCATCAGCCTTGTTGAAGCGCCCCATGATGTTGAATAGGCGAACTGCTCACGGTTTTCCCTGTTTAAAAACTTTATGCCAAAAGCTTTGGCAAAGTGATCCGAAAGATTGTGGCTTGTGCCGCTTTGCAGAGCCTGCCCGTCATGCATGAGGGCTTCGATGGAGTAAGTGGCGTGGGCCCCTGCAAATTTTTCCTTCTCACTCTTTTGGCCAGCAACAACAGGCATGGCCAGTGTCTCTTCTGCCACTTTGCGGTAGACTTCCAGCATGCGTATTGTCTCTTCCTGCGCCTCGTCAAACGTTTCGTGGACAGTGTGCCCCTCTTGCCACAGGAATTCGCTGGTCCGAAGGAAGGGCCGCGTAGTTTTTTCCCATCTCACCACATTCGCCCATTGATTGTAGAGAAACGGCAAATCACGGTATGAGCGCAGCCACTTGGCATACATGCTGCAGATAATTGTCTCGGATGTTGGCCGAATAGCCAGCCTTTCCGACAATTCTTCCCCACCTCCGTGCGTTACCCAAGCAACTTCTGGCGAAAAGCCTTCCACATGCTCTTTCTCGCGGTTAAGGTAGCTCTCTGGAATTAGGAGGGGAAAATACATATTTTGGTGCCCTGTCCTTTTAAACTCGACATCGAGCGCAGCCTGGATGTTCTCCCAAATTGCGTAAGCATATGGGCGAATGACCATAAAGCCCTTGACCGGCGAATAGTCCACCATCTCCGTTTTTAGGATAACATCGGTATACCATTTCGAGAAGTCTTCTTTCATCGGCGTGATCTGTTCCACTCTTTTTTTGTTTGGCATATACCCTCTTTCCTGCCTCTCAGAAATGCATGACGTAAAAAATAAAGAGCCTGCCACATAAGAGCGACAAACTCGCGGTACCATCTTACTTTGCCTGATTAGGCCTCAATCTCCATAACGGCGGGATCCGGGCGCAAGGCCTGCTCGCAAGGCGGGATGCGCGATAGGGCTTTTCAGCATACAGCCCCTCTCTTGCTTTTTGCGCTTGCTCCTTGCTCATCGCATTTTAGCTATCATACATGAACAAAGGCGCTAAGTCAATGCGGGTACAGTGAAAAGAAGGCGCACATGACCAAAGCAAGAGAATACTATAAAGCGGGAGAGCTGGCGCAGGCGCCAATTGCCTGCGCCGAGTGGCTCTTGTCGTTATAATTATGCGGGAACGGCCATATAAAAGGAGAGCCAAATATGATCAACAATATAAGCGGCCCAACCGGCGCTACGCCAGCTGGGAACCAGTGGATATGGATCCTTCTGCTTCTCATGCTGCTGATGGGG
>JAITGT010000044.1 GCA_031280495.1 Eubacteriaceae bacterium | reverse complement strand
GCAATAAGTGTTTTCAATGCCAAAGCCTCCTGTCTAGCAGTGCGCCCTTCGTTTTTTTTGGCAAGGCGCCTTTAGAAAATTTGATTTTAGTGTATCACAGCGCAGGGCCAAAACACACTGCGAAAGCCGATTGGGCGTGAATCGCGCCATTTGCCGCTTCGGGTGAGGCTCTGGGGATGACTGCTGATTGTGAGGCGCCATTCTGCGCGCAAACCCCTATGCGTTTGGGAAGGCAGCCTTACAGATTGCCCACCGTGAATCAAAGGTGAAAGAATAGCATTGCCTACCCCAAAATGCTATAATAAATCGGATTTTCGAGATTCGAGGCGCGCTGCTGGCGTTTCGAAAGAAAGGATGAAAGCGATCCATGGACTACCAGGAAGCTATGCGCTTCATCGACGAGACATATATGTTTGGCGACAAGATAGACCTCGAAAACGTGACCCGCCTCTGCGCTTATTTGGGCAATCCCCAGAAGGGCCTCAAATACATCCATGTCGCTGGCACAAATGGAAAAGGGTCCACTTCTACGATGCTTTCCTATATCCTGCGATACTCTGGCTACAGGACAGGGCTTTACGTTTCTCCATACCTTGAAGACTTCTGCGAACGCATTCAAATCAACAACGCCCTTATTTCTCACGAAGACGTAATTGCGTATTCAGAGCGCCTCAAAGAAACAGTCGACAGCATTGTCGCAGACGGACATGCATACCCTAGCCAGTTTGAGGTGCTGACTGCCATGGCTTTTCTTTATTTTAAAGAGAAGGCGGTGGATTTTGTCGTGCTGGAAGTTGGGATGGGCGGTCGCTTCGACGCTACAAACGTCATCGAGTCATGCGAAGCCGCTGTCATCTGTTCAATCAGCTTCGATCATATGCAGTACTTGGGCAGCACTCTTTCCGAAATTGCGTTTGAAAAGGCGGGAATCATAAAGCCTGGCTGCGATACAAGCATATATTCGGGAATTTCAGACGAGATTTACCAGGTCTTTGAAAAAAAAGCCCAGGAAGTGGGGGCCCGCCTCCACCGAGCAAACGAGAGGGACATTGAAATACTGTCCCAAAGCCTGGAGGGCCAGGTAATGCGCTATAATAAGGAAGGCTCTTTATTGGATCTGGGAGAGTTTCGCCTCTCTCTTCTCGGGATCCACCAATCCTTCAATGTGCTCAATGTCCTCAATACATGCGAAATTCTTAAGGCGCGCGGATATAACATTGGGGAAGCGTCCATACGGGAAGCACTGATGAATGTTAGGTTCGCCGGCCGATTTGAAGTGATGCGCCGCGATCCGGCCATCGTCATTGACGGAGGGCACAATGTAGAAGGAATTTCCTCTTTCCGCGAAAATATCAAAGCCTATTTTGAAGGCCGAAAGGCAATTCTTTTCTTCGGCATGCTCTCCGACAAAGAGTTTGACAAATCATTGGACATGCTGGTCAGCATCGCCAAAGAAATATTTACCCTCACTCCTACAGACGAGCGCGGCGTTGACGCAAAGAGAATGGAAGAATTCATTCATGATCGCTATCCAGAGATGGCAGCCAAATCGCTGGAGGGCATTGCAGACATTGGAAAAAACATTGATTTAAGCGACAAAAGCGCTCTGTACGCATTCACTGGCTCTTTATATATGCTTGGAGAAGCGAGGGCATACCTAACAAGCTATCTCGCTGAAAATCCATGATTTTTGCTGCGCCGCCAGCTTGCTGGCGGTTTTTTTTTTGCAGATGTGATGCTGCAAGGGCAAGTTGGCATAAATTGCGAATTACTAAAATAAAGATTCGCTGAAATGCGAGTTATTGCCTAATATTGTTTATACTTAATTAGTATTTTATTAATGACAAATTAGAAACGCTATATTATAATGTCAAAAAGGCTAGAATTTGCGAAACGCAAAACAAAAAGGAGAAGCGAATGATTGGCACCATTTCAGTTATCGGTAGCATATTGGCGGCGCTCCTAAAGATTATGGGCGCATTTGGAAGGTTTGTTGGAGGGATTTTTTAGCCAATTTCCAGCAAAACACATTTTATGCCCGCTTTCAGCGGGTTTTTTAGTAGCTAAATCGAAATAATGACAGCCCCTTGCGTCGTTTCTTTCGCCTGGCAGGCGCTCAAATGGATGGTATATGGAAAGGGCGAGGCAAAAAAGCCGCGCAGCCATGCAGGCGCGCGGCCATGCGTACATTACTTCTTGTCAGGGTTTGAGAGCACGGCGCTTAACGAGGACGCGAGGCCAGCTATGGACTGGATCTCTGTTGGTATGATGATCTTTGTCGCCTGTCCATCGGCAAGCTTTTCCAAAGCCTCTAAGCCCTTGATGGCAACTACAAACTCGTTCGGGTTTGATTCGCGCAGCATGGCGAGAGCCTTGGCGTTGGCCTCGTTCACCTTAAGGACAGACGCCGCTTCGCCGTCTGCTATGCGAATCATCTGCTCCTTTTGTGCCTCTGCGCGCAATATCGTCGACTCTTTCTCGCCTTCAGCCCTTAAAATCAAGGACTGTTTCTCTCCCTCTGCCCTTAAAATGGATTCGCGCTTTTCGCGCTCCGCTTTCATTTGCTTTTCCATGGCTGTCTGGATATCTTGCGGAGGAAGGATATTTTTGAGCTCAACGCGGTTTATCTTGATTCCCCATGGGTCAGTGACTTCATCAAGGACGATGCGCATTTTGTCGTTGATGACTTCACGGCTCGTCAATGTCTGATCCAGCTCCATTTCGCCGATAATATTGCGAAGCGTCGTCGCCGTCAGCTTTTCGATAGCCATGAGAGGGTTGTCATGCCCATAAGAGTAAAGGCGGGGGTCGGTGACCATATAGTAGACAACGGTGTCAATTTGCATCGTGACGTTGTCTTTTGTGATCACTGGCTGCGGCGGATAATCCAGAATTCTCTCTTTAAGGGAAACGCGCCGCGCGACGCGGTCAATCCCTGGGATCTTGAAATGCGGGCCAGACCCCCAAACGTCTTTAAACACACCCAGCCTTTCAATGACAAACGCGCTTGCCTGCGGCACAATTCGAATAGAATTCACCGCCAAGAGAAGCAGCAAGACTAGTATCACTGCGGCAACAATAAATGGCATATAATTTCTCCTTTCAGTATTTGGGACAGCTTGATTATGCTAAACAGGATGTGTGAAGCTAATCGAATCTGGTTCGGACGATCAATTTCACGCCTTCGATTCGCTCGATTTCAACTCTTTCGCCCTTCAGGATGACTGCCTCCTCTATTGGGACAGCTGTCCAAACGGCGCCCTTTACTTTCACCTGGCCAGACTCAAATTCCCGTATGTCTTTTACGACAACGCCAACCTCGCCAATGAGCTCTTCGACATTTGTCTTTCTCTCGCCAACATGGAGAAGGTCAATCAGTATGGGCCGCGTGAGAAGCAGGAGCGCGACAGAGCTAGACAAGAACACAATTGCCTGCAGCCAAAATTGGAGGTTGAGAAGCGCGCAGACCAGCGCAGCCACCCCTCCCAAAGCGAACCAAATGGAAGCAAGGCCGACCGTTGCCGCTTCAATGATGATGGACAAGACAATGATTCCTATCCAGATTAATGCGTCACGGCTGCTCAATATGATGATCAATGCGCCCATTTTTATACCTCCTTGAAATAATTATATCATATCCAGCCCGGATAGGGAACTGCCTGAAATTGCACCCCATTGGGCTCCCTCTTCTTCGCAACAATATAGTGGCATCAGCCGGGCAAATTGCTGCATTCACAAGAAAAAATTTTGCGGACTTTCAAGCTGAAACAAAACGGCTTTGCATAGCGATTCTGCAGGCGGGCTGTGGGAGCGCTTGCTTTGCCTTTCACAGTATGGTATGCCTGGCTGTCAATTTAGTGCGCGGATTGCTAATTTTTGCGGTAGAGCGAATGCAGCGATGGCTAAACAAAAACACTGCCTTGGGAAAGCGCAAATGGCAATGCGATGATTGCCCTGCAAAGCGCAGCCTTGCCGGAGGGCGGCTCCGCCAAAGCCCCCATGCCCGCAAAGCGGCTGGAGCCAAGCCAAGTCTGCTGCCCTGCGCAAAAAATCTTTGGCAGGCGCACCCATGCGCCGCATGCGCCCTGCCTTCCGCAGATCTGCTAGAACAAGCTTTGCGCCTATTGGCCAGGCGCTCTCTAAGCGATGCCAGGGTTTGCCAAAGCCTTGCCGCAGCGTTTGCTGAGCAAATCAGGCTGCGGCAGACGGAGGCGCTCTAGAGGGCAGTGCTAGAGACTGCCCCTGCCCAAAGCATATTGCGCGAACTTGCGTTGAAGGGCGAGCATGCGCCGCCGCCGCCCCAAAAGGGGGCATAGCCAGGCATTTTCCATTTTCACTCGCAGCAGCTTGAAATGTGGCTGAAACCCCTGCATGCGGTGGTATCATTGAATTGGCTCATTCATTCTTTCTTCTTCAGTGCATATCCTTAGTTCACCGCAGTATAAGTCGAAACGGATGATCTTTGCAGTGCGCGCAATTTTGCCTTCTGCCCACCATTCTGGATTGCGCTCAAGATCATTGGCAAAAGCGCAATGAAGCAGTTTGCGGACTTTGCTCTTCCCACTGCCAGCGCAAAAATGCCAAGGCTGGCAGCGCCGCTTGTCTCAGCGCCAAATGGGCGCAAACGATCCCCCTCTGGAATTCAGATCTGGCTCCCCTCCAAAGAAAAGCTGCAGAAACCATTGAGTTTTTGGCATGGGGCGTATGGCGAAGAGAAATGGGATCGGGCGTTTTTTCTTCGGGAGAAACGGCGCCGATGATTCGCTGCACGACAGGGCAAGCGCGGCTTCGCATCCCGCAGCTGCATTGCGTTTGCCATGAATAATAATTATGCGCCAATGCCACGTTAATGCGGCGCCATCCAATATAAAACGCTTGGAAGTTTCCATGATTGAACGCTTACAGAATTTGCTTTCTACGCTTATCGGCTATGTGTCGGTCGTCTCCATCCTCGACATCCTTGTGTCGACCATTTTGGTTTACAAGATCATTGGCTGGCTAAAGGGCACCCAGGCCTACCAGGTCGCAAAAGGCATTCTGCTTTTCCTGCTTATTACCCTTGTCACCGATCTCTTTGGGTTTGTGACGCTCAATTACGCCCTTCACAGCTTTATGACCGCTGGCCTTGTCAGCGTTGTCATCATATTCCAGCCTGAATTGAGGCGGGCGCTGGACAGCTTGGGGAGCGCCCGCCTGTTTACAAACCTTGGCCGCAATGACCTTGAGTCAATTAAGACAACGGTTAATGAGATATTGGAAGCCATGCGATCCATGAGCCTGTCCAAAACGGGCGCGATTATAGTCATAGAGCGAGACACCCAACTTGGGGACATTGTGGAAACAGGCGTGCAGATAGATGCAAAAGTAGCGCGAAGCCTGCTTCTCAACATCTTTTTTCCCAACTCGCCTATGCACGACGGAGCGGTCATCATTTCGAGCCACACCCTCAAAGTAAGGGCGGCAGGATGCCTTTTGCCCCTGACGCAAAACCGGAACCTGACGAAAGAGCTTGGAACGCGCCACCGCTCGGCAATAGGCATCAGCGAAAACTCAGACTGCATTTCGCTGGTTGTGTCTGAAGAAACAGGCACAATCTCTTATGCTATAAACGGCAGCCTTTCTCGCTATGTGGACTTAATGGCAATTGAGAACATTCTGAAGGAAACAATGTACCCGCAAGAGCGCTCGAAACAGTCGGAAGACAAAGAGCAGCCGCTTTAGCGAAAGGTGAAATATGAAGCAAAGCTTTTTGAGCCGCTACATAAAAAAGGAGAAGATCATACGCCTTTTCGTCTCCTTTGGCCTGGCTGTCATGCTGTGGATCGTGGCCATGTCGGACTCAAATCCAGTTGTGCGCAAGAAATACAACGACATACCGCTCACCGTACTTGGCGCGGAAGCCCTCAATGCCGGCGGCTTGACTTTTGAGCCTCTGCCTGCAGATGTGGATGTCCAGCTGCGGGGCCAAAACTCTGCGATGGGCGCAATTTCCCGCGACAGCATCACTGCATTTGTGGATCTCGGCGGCATTGAGCAGGCAGGAAACTACTCGCTTGACGTGAAGCTCGGAAATATTCCGCAAAATGTCACAGTCTCTTCAATGGTCCCAGACAAAGTTTCCGTGGCTGTCTCCGAAATAAAGGCAAAAAGCATGAACTTCACTCTGCTAAACGATGGCGCGCTCTCCACAGGATATGAGCTGCTTTCCCGAAAGTATGAAGCAAGGCCAGTTGAGGTAAGCGGGAGCGAGACCACCCTTTCCTCAGTTGTCAAAGTGGAAGGGAGGCTTGACTTGGCAAACAGAAACGATGACTTTTATGCGCAAGTCGTGCTGGAAGCGCTTGACGCTTCCGGCAAGAAAGTTGCAAACGCCACCCTTGCGCCTTCGACTATATCCGTGTCAGTGGGCGTTGGCAAGTCAAAAACCGTGTCGCTCTCGATTAAGCCAAAAGGGGCTTGCGCAAGCGGCTATTTCGCAAAGTCTGTTGAGGCGCTCCCAAAAGAGGTTGTCATCGCCGCAAAAGAGGGGCTGCTCGAAGGGATAACGGAGCTATTGCTTGAGCCGGTGGACTTGAGCGGGAGATTTGAAAGCTTCACGTCAACCGGAGCGCTTGTGCTGCCGAATGGGGTTTCGCTGCTTACCAAGACGCCTATTACCGTGAGGGTGGAGATTGTTCATATTGACCTTCGTGAGTTTTCCTATGAGTCGGTGCAGATTCGCAACACCCCTCCCAGCCTTAAAGTGCAGCCGTATGAGCCAGGGCTGATTAACCTGACCCTTATAACGGAGCCGGGGGGGTTCGACGAATTTTTGCAAAGCGACGTCACCATCTTTGTGGATTTGGCGGGGCTTGGCATTGGAGAGCATAACGTAAAACTCGAATACGAACTGCCAAAAGGCATTTCCGTCAAAGACACAAACAGGGATGAAATAACAGTCACCCTTGTTGAGCCATAGGGCCAGGAGGCGAATGCAGATGTATAAGTGTGACGGCGTGCGCATACCAGTAGAGATGCTTATGCGAATGGATGCAAAATCTGCGATACTGAAATCAATCGGTGCGGATGAGTCCAAGGCAAACGGCTTTCGCATCCTGCGCGAATCCCTTGACAGCCGCTTCTCCCGCAGCAAGGGGATTTTTTACGAATTCTCAGCCTGCTTTGGCTATGAGGGAGCTTTTCTCTCTAAGCGCGTCAGCCCCTACGAAGAGCCTAGCAGCATTCCCGCCCCGCCTGCCCGCCTTTCGTTTCGGCCTCTAATTGTCGGCACAGGGCCAGCAGGGCTGTTTTGCGCGCTGCGCCTCGTAGAGCGCGGCATTAAGCCACTCTTGCTGGAACAGGGCAAAAACTTAAAGGATCGCGCTTTGGACGTTGGGCGTTTCTTTGAAACGGGGAGCCTATTGACCCGTTCCAATGTCCACTTTGGATTTGGCGGCGCTGGCATGTTTTCAGACGCAAAGCTGACCAGCCGATCAAAATCGCCCTATTCCGCTTATGTGCTTAGCCGGCTCATTGAGTTCGGCGCCAAGCCAGAAATTGCATACCAGGCAAAGCCGCACCTTGGCACAGACGGAATCCGAAAAATCCTTGAGGGCATTGAGGCTCACTTGCTTGCCAACGGAGCAAGCATCCAGTATGAAGCAGAGGCGACAGATCTCTTGCTGCATGAGGGAAAAGCGCAGGGCATTGTTTTGGGAGGGCGCGAGGAAATACTCTCGCCCTGCGTCGCCCTTGCCTGCGGAAACGCCGCACGCGGCCTTTTCGCGGCGCTTCTGGAAAAGGGGGTTAGAATGCAGGCAAAACCATTTGCTGTTGGAGTTCGGGCAGAGCACAGGCAAGAGGTTTTTAACCGATATATCTACGCGCAACATGCAGCCAACCCTTTTCTTCCGCCTGCCGAGTACTCCCTTACTTATCAGGACGCTGCATCTGGCAGGGGGGTGTACACTTTTTGCAATTGCCCGGGCGGAGAAGTGGTCAATGCTTCCTCAGAGCAAGGAGGGCTTGCGGTAAATGGCATGAGCGACGCGCGCCGCTCCAGCAAAAACGCCAACGCAGCCTTTGTCGTCACCGTAACCCCATCGGATATGGGCGGGACCGCCGAAGGAGCGGTGGCCTTTCAAAGAGAGATTGAGCAGCGCGCTTTTCAGGCGGCAGGCGGAGGGCACTGCGTCCCCACGATGCCGCTGGCCTCTTTTCTCGGCATAAAGGCGTCCGAGCCATGCGAGGCGACAGCACGGCCACGAACCGCTGAGGCTGAACTGGCCGACATCCTGCCTTCTTTTGCGCTAAACCCGCTGCGAAACGCCATGCTCCACTGTGCCAGCAGGATAAAGGGCTTTGAGACGGGCATTCTCAGTGCGCCCGAGACGCGAACATCCTCTCCTGTGCGCATATTGCGCTCAGACGCATCGATGGAGTCAGTTTCCACGCGCGGCCTCTACCCGATTGGCGAAGGCGCGGGCTATGCTGGCGGCATAGTTTCCAGCGCCATTGACGGCATTAGGGCGGCAGACGCCATTTGCGGCACACTATAAAGAGCACTGGCGAGGTGAAAATATGCAGGCAAAATTCGGAACGGATGGTGTACGGGGAAAGGCAAATGTGGAATTGACGGCAGGATTGGCGCTGCGGATAGCCCGAGCGGCCTGCCAGGTGCTGGGCAAGGGCGAAGCGGGCAGCAAAGCGGTCATAGCCAGGGACACGCGCGCATCTGGGAGCATGTTTGAATGCGCATTGGCGGCAGGAATGATGAGCAGGGGCTTTGACGCTGTTCTTTGCGGAGTCATGCCAACGCCCTCGATTGGCGTCCTCGTCCAAAAATACAAGTCGAGCTTTGGGGCTATGGTCTCTGCTTCACATAACCCTTACCAAGACAACGGAATCAAGCTTTTTTCCAGGGAAGGCGCAAAGCTTGCTGATTCTGTTGAGTCGGCAATCGTGGAAGCAATGGCGTCTGACACGGAAACCGGTGGAAGCGAAATCGGCCAAATTATTGAAGGGGCGGGAGCAAAAGAAGCTTACATCGGGCATCTGGAGAAGATATTTGGGGATGTTCGCCTTAATGGGATGCGTTTCGTCCTTGACTGTGCAAATGGGGCGGCCAGCGGGCTGGCTGAAGAAGTGTTTTGCAAGCTTGGAGCGAGCGTGCATGCCATAGCTAGCAGCCCGAATGGCATAAACATCAACGATGGATGCGGCTCAACCCACCCTTCCCTGATGAGGAAAGCTGTTTTGCGGGAGAATGCGGACGCGGGGCTTGCCTTTGATGGAGACTCTGACAGGCTTGTGGCTGCTCAGTCAAACGGCTCCCTTGTTGACGGCGACGCGCTTTTGTTTATTTTTGGCTCTTTTCTTTCCGAACGGGGGCGCCTTTCAAAAAACACGGTGGTGGCGACGGTGATGAGCAACTCTGGGCTCGCCCTCTCATTAAGGGAAAAGGGCATTGCCACAGAAACATCAAATGTCGGGGACCGCTATGTGCTTGAATCTATGCTGCGCCACGGGCTCTCTCTAGGCGGCGAACAGTCGGGGCACATCATCAACTTCTCCGTCAGCCCAACAGGAGACGGCATTGCCAGCGGCCTCTTCCTAAGCCAGATTATGGCAGAGACTGGAAAAAGCCTTTCAGAACTCTTAGAGGGGCTGACGCTCTTTCCGCAAAGCACGGAAAACGCGCTCGTGGCTCTAGAGAAAAAAGACGCCGTCTTGTCTGACAGAGAAGTCGCCGAAGCGGTCGGAGCGCTTAGGGCAAAATACGAAGGCCGCGGAAAAGTGTTGGTGCGCCCCAGCGGAACGGAGCCAAAAGTGCGCGTCACCATTGAAGGCGAGGCTGAATCCAGCGTCGCGTCTGACGCAAAGGCGCTTTCAGCGCTCATCGAGAGAAGGGCTGAGTTGATGTAGCCGCTCGCGCAATCAGCAAAAGCAGAAAAGCATAAAAAAGGCGCGTCTAAACGCCTTTTTTCCCGCTTTCGGACTTTATGAGGTTGATGGCGCCCCCTTTGGCCAGCATTGCGCGCTCCCGTTCGGATGCATCCAGGCGAACGGCGAAAAAAGTACCCTTTGTAGCATTCTCGATCTGAAGAGTCGGGCTGGACAGCTGTCCAGGCGCGCCTCGGACAAGAAGCGCGTCGCCTTCAGATATCTCGTCCCAGTCTTCGCCGCGAAGGAATGTCGCTGGAATAATCCCGTTGTTGATGAGATTTGCGCGGTGGATGCGGGCAAAGGATTTGGCAAGGACGAGCTTTACGCCAAGATAGAGGGGTGCGAGCGCCGCATGCTCTCGGCTAGAGCCTTGCCCGTAGTTTAGGCCTGCGACGATCGCGGACTGGCCAAAGCTCTTTGCTTTTTGGGGGAAGAGAGGGTCAACTGGCGTAAGGCAATAATCGGATAAGTACTCTATGTTCGATCGGTATGGCAAAAGCTTTGCGTTTGAAGGCATGATGTCGTCTGTTGTGATATTGTCGGAAAGCTTTGCGGCCACTGTCGCTCTCAGGTCCTCTTCAGGCGCTGCTGCCTTGGGAAAGGGCTTTATGTTTGGGCCTTTGCGGGCCGTTTTGGATCGGTCCGCCTCCGGCCAGACAAACATGTTGTCGTTGATAAGGTACGATTTCGGCTCCTCCGCCTTCTCGCCAGCTTTCCCGAGTGGGCTTGCCATGTATCCATGCAGTGCGGACAGGGCGGCTGTCTCAGGGCTGACTAAATAAACCTGCGCGTCGGCCGTACCGCTTCTGCCTTTAAAGTTGCGGTTGAACGTTCGCAGCGACACCCCGCCAGAGTTGGGGGAAGAGCCCATGCCAATGCAGGGCCCGCACGCGCATTCCAGGATGCGCGCCCCCGCGTTGAGGAGATCGGAGAGGGCGCCGCTTTGCGCAAGCATGTCCAACACCTGCCTCGAGCCAGGCGAAACAGTGAAGCTGACGTTTGGGGATACAGTTTTGCCTTTTAGGATCGAAGCGACGGCGGACAGATCCTCGAATGAGGAATTTGTGCAGCTGCCAACGCAGACTTGGCTGATTTGCACGCCCTCAAGCTCCGAAACTTCGCGCACAGCGTCGGGCATGTGCGGGCAGGCGGCAAGAGGGGCCAGCTCATCCAAGCTGATTTCAATGACGCGGCTGTATGAGCAGCCAGGGTCTGCAGCGATAGGCCGAAAATCCTCTTCCCTATGCTGTGCGGCAAAAAAAGCGCGCACACGATCGTCAGCGGGAAAAACAGAGGCGGTTGCGCCAAGCTCTGCGCCCATATTAGCAATGGTTGCACGCTCTGAGACGCTGAGCGTGGAAACGCCTTCTCCAAAGTACTCGATTGCCTTCCCCACCCCGCCCTTTACGGATAGTATGGACAGAAGCTTCAGAATCAGATCCTTTGCGCCCACGCCATTTCTAAGGCTCCCAGACAGCTTCACCCCTATGACGTCAGGCATGGCAATGCGGTACGGGCTGCCCGCCATCGCTGCAGCCACATCTAGCCCCCCTGCGCCAATGGCCAGCATGCCCACTGCCCCACAGGTAGGCGTATGGGAATCCGATCCCAGCAGCGTTTGAGCAGGAACAGAAAATCGGTCCAGGTTGAGCCGATGGCAGATGCCGTTGCCTGGGCGGGAAAAGACAACCCCAATCTTGTCTGCTATGCTCTGTATGTAGAGGTGATCGTCCATGTTCTCCGGCCCGTCCTGGATCATATTGTGATCGACGTAAGCAACGGAGCGATCGGTTTTGACCGCTTCGTCTGTGATTGCCTCGTATTGCAGATAGGCCATGGTGCCGGTCGAGTCCTGGGTAAGAGTGCGGTCAATATGCAGGCCAATCTCGGATCCGGGGATCATTTCCCCTTCCGCTAGATGGCTGGAAATAATTTTTTCTACTAAGTTTTGCATTGGATGCGCCTATATCTCCGTATGGGCCATTTGCGACTGGCCATGTTTTTGGGGGGCAATTTCAGGAAAGTGCTCGCTAGCCAGCTCGCGCAGCTCCTCGTTTGTTATATTGTCAGTGCGCCCCCTTTCATATTGTGCGTCGACCCAATTTTTGATCAGCGCTACGCGCTGATCTTTCTTGGAGATCATCTTTGTCCCTTTCAGTTTGTAGTAATTGTTGAGCCAACCGGCAATGCCGCTTGACCCGCTCGACTGGTTGATCATGATGACAATCGGGCGGTTAAGGATCTTCTTTGTGTCGAAAGAATTGTATATCTCGGGGTCTTTCAAAAGCCCGTCTGCGTGAATGCCTGCCTTCGTCGTGTTAAAGTCTGTCCCCAGAATAGGGTATTTCTCAGGCACAAAATAGTCCAGGCTCTTTGCAAAAAACTCTACCACATCGTTGAGCAGATCGAGGCGTAGGCGCTTTTCCCCTTTTATTTGGCAGTATAGGGCCAGCATTCCTTCAAGAGTGGTATTCCCGCATCTTTCCCCTCTGCCAAGCAGAGTGGAGGAAATAGAGGATGCCCCATTGATCCAGGCTGCCATAGAATTGGCGACGCCCAGGTGAAAGTCATTGTGGCCATGCCATTCCAGCTGGCGGCTTTCAAGCCCGCATTCGCATTGGAGCTTTTGAATAATGCGCGGCACGTTTCTCGGCTCTGGCGATTCCTCGTTTGGAAGGCCCAGGCCAAGGGTGTCGCATGCGCGCACTTTCAGCTCCATTCCGGTCCCTTCGCACAAATCGACGAGGTTCTTGACTAGTGGGACGACAAAGCCGTCCATGTCCGCCCTCGTAATGTCTTCAAGGTGGCAACGCGGCCGAATGCCTTCCCTTAGGCAAAGCTCCGCAATGGACAAAAAACTCTCCATAGTTTTCGTGCGCGTGGAGTTAAATTTCTTAAATATATGGTAATCAGAGCAAGACATGAGCATGCCCGTCTCCTTTATGCCGAGGCTTTTGATAAGGCGGAAATCGTCTCGGCTTGCGCGTATCCATGTTGTCGCTTCCGGAAACTGGCAGCCAAGCTCCATGCACTCAAGGAGGGCCTGCCGATCCGGCTCTGAGTACACGAAAAACTCTGCCTGCCGGATGGCTCCAGTGTTGTTGTCAATTTCGTTTAGGAATTTGAAAATTTGAACGGACTGACGCGTCGTAAAGGCCCTCATAGACTGCTGGCCGTCCCTCAGGGTTGTGTCTGAAACCCATAAATCTTCAGGAAGGCGAACGGCGCCCGCCATGCTGGCTATTGGGAAATTCTCGTATGGAAAGATGTCTCTGTATAGATTTGGCTCCGCAATTTCAGTGCATTTGTGTTTCACCTTGGCCTCCCTTTAGATATATACGCTATTCTAGCATAAAATCGTTTTTAAAAAAAGCAAATGAGTCTTCTACGTTCAGCAATCCAAGTAATATTGAGTAAAACACAAAAACAATGAATTATAATTGCCTATTGCGCCCCTTTGCAGCGAACAAAAAAAGCCGCAAAATGCGCCTGCAATTTGCGGCAAACGACGGCTTTCTTTTAAGCGCGCGCCTATGCTAAAGGCTGCAGTTGATTGCATCCATGCCAATGTAGGCGGCTTCTGATCCAAGCTCTTCAGCGATTCGCATAAGTTGGTTGTATTTTGCAACGCGATCGACCCTTGCTGGCGCGCCAGTCTTTATCATGCCAGCATTCGTCGCAACAGCAAGATCAGAGAGAAAGACGTCTTCCGTCTCTCCTGAGCGATGGGAAATGACCGACGTATAGCCTGCTTTTTTTGCCGTCTCAATCGCGTCCATCGTTTTTGTCACTGTGCCAATCTGGTTGAGTTTTATGAGAATGGAGTTGCATGCGCCGGCTTCTATTCCGCGCTTAAGGCGGCCGACGTTGGTGACAAACAGATCATCTCCCACTATCTGAATTCTTGTGCCAAGCCTCGCGGTCATTTTGGCAAAACCCTCCCAGTCGTTTTCGTCAAGCCCGTCTTCAATGGAGGCAATAGGGTATTTTTGCACCAGCTTTTCGTAGTAATCGATCATTTCGTCTGAAGTATAGGAGGCTCCCTCTCCAGCCATGTGGTAGAGCCTGTCTGCCGCATTAAAGAAGCCGCTTGCGGCGGCGTCTATTGCCAGAACCACATCCACTCCAGGCTTGAAGCGGGCTTCGCAAATCCCTTCGAGGATTGCTTGAATCGCCATTTCATTGCTTTCAAGGTTTGGAGCAAATCCGCCTTCGTCCCCAATGCCCGTGGAGAGGGATTTTGAGGAGAGCGTTTTTTTAAGCGCATGGTATATTTCCGAACCCATGCGAACTGCCTCCTGCATATTTCCAGCGCCGACTGGAAGGATCATGAACTCCTGTATGTCAATATTATTGTCTGCGTGCGCGCCGCCATTCAGAATGTTCATCATTGGAACCGGAAGCACTTTGGCGTTTGTGCCTCCCAAGTAACGGTACAAGGGCAGCCCAAGTTCTGAGGAAGCGGCCCTTGCAACCGCCATGGACGCGCCCAGAGCTGCGTTGGCGCCAAATTTGGCGAAGTTGCCTGTTCCGTCCGCTTCGTCTAGAAGGGAATCCACTTTGATCTGATCAAGGGCGTTGGCCCCAGCAAGAAGGCGCGAAATTGGGCCAGCGGCATTTTCGACCGCTTTGAGCACGCCCTTTCCTCCATATCGCCCTTTGTCGTTGTCCCTAAGCTCGATTGCTTCATATTCTCCGGTCGATGCGCCAGATGGGGCCGCTGCCCGGCCATACGCGCCGCTTTCCAGATAGGCTTCCACTTCAACAGTTGGGTTGCCCCTGGAATCAAGTATTTCGCGGGCCTTAATGCCCAGTATTTTCGACATGCCTTTTGCCCTTTCGTTTAAGTAATGCATTTTGGCCTCGCGCATTTCGGGCGGCAGCAGGAAAAAGGCTAAACTGGCTTAAAGGCAGCCAAGCTATTGCCGGACATTTCCTGCGGCTTTTCCAGCCCCATAAGCTCAAGGATGGTTGGGGCTATGTCCGAAAGCCTGCCCGGGCGAATGGACGCAAGGGCAGGGGAAATCGCAGTCATGGGGACATTAAAAGTAGTGTGGGCGGTAAATGGCTCCCCGCTCTCTGTCTCCATCTTTTCGGCATTGCCGTGGTCTGCGCAAACCACAACTGCGTATGCGGCTTTGAGTGCGGCCTGAACGGCTTGCTCGGCGGCGCGGTCCACATGCGACACAGCCTTTTTCGCCGCTTCCGCCAAGCCTGTGTGCCCAACCATGTCACAGTTGGCAAAATTGCACACCACCAGATCATATATGCCTGTTTCCAGCTTTTCTGCAAGGAGCTCCGCAACCTCAAAGACGGACATTTCCGGTTTTAGATCGTATGTAGCGACCTTTGGGGAAGCAACAAGCTCGCGGTCTTCGCCTGGGAAGGGCTCTTCCCTTCCGCCGGAAAAAAAATATGTGACATGGGCGTATTTTTCCGTCTCTGCAATGCGCAGCTGCCTCAAGCCGGCAGAAGAGACGGCCTCGCCCAATGTGCCGTTTATATGGGCGTCAGCAAACGCCGCATGGGCAAAAGAAAACGTATCGTCATAGGAGGACATGCTAGCAAAATAAACATTTTTAAGCATCTTGCGCTCAAATCCCTCAAAGCCTTCATCCATGAGCGCCATAGACATTTCCCTCGCCCGGTCAGGGCGAAAGTTGAAGAAGAAGGCGCTGTCCGAGTCGCGCAGCGGATGAAACGCGCCTTCGCTGTCGGCTATCTTCGCCGGCAGGACGAATTCGTCCGTCACTCCTGCGCCGTAGGAGGCTAAAATGCAATCTGCGGCGGAACCGTACGAAGGGGCGGCTTCAGCCCCTACAATGGCGTCATAGGCTTTGCGGATTCTTTCCCAGCGATTGTCGCGATCCATCGCCCAATAGCGGCCGGAAACAGTTGCGACAGAGGCGGCGTTTCCACAGGACTCTTCCAGC
Source organism: Eubacteriaceae bacterium (assembly GCA_031280495.1). The sequence continues at coordinate 4,296 of JAITGT010000044.1, read as the reverse complement.
CTTTTTACATAATCAAGCCCGGAAGCGGGAGGCGTGTCGCGCCCGTCCAAAAAACAGTGCAAATAGACTCTCTTAAGCCCCTTTTTCGAGGCAAGCCCCACGATGGCTGCGGCGTGCGCGGACATTGAGTGGACCCCGCCGTCTGAAACAAGGCCCATGAGATGAAGGGCCCCTCCCGTTTCAAGGGCGTGGCCAATTGCGCCGTTAACGGCTTCATTATGGAAAAAAGACCCATCCTCGATTGCCTTTTCAATGCGCGTCAGCCCTTGATACACAACGCGCCCGGCGCCTAAGTTGAGATGGCCGACTTCGCTGTTGCCCATTTGCCCTTCAGGAAGGCCAACGGCAGCGCCGCTTGCCTGAATTTCAGCATACGGCTGAGAGGCCCGGAGCGAATAGAGGAAAGGCGCCGTCTCGCTTGAGACGGCGCTTTTGGATATGTCTTTCGGCAGCCCAAAGCCGTCGAGGATAAGGAGCAGCGCTTTGCTTCTCATTGCGATCGCGCTGCCTGTACGATCTGGGCAAACCCTTCGTCTAAGCTGGCGCCTCCGACGAGAGCTCCGTCAATCTCGTCCAGACTCATGAAAGCGGCTATATTTGACTTCTTTACGCTTCCTCCGTAGAGGATGCGGGTTCCTTCAGCCGACTGCGGCCATTTCCTGCGCAGCTCTTCCCGGATAAACTGGGCCGTTTCATGCGCTTGCCCCTCTGTGGCAGTCTTGCCTGTTCCTATTGCCCATATTGGCTCATAGGCGACGCATGCGCCTTGCGGCAGATCGATTCCTTCCAGAGCCTCTGAGAGCTGCGTTGCTATAAAGGGCAGCGCGTTGCCACGCTCGCGCTCTTCCATGCCTTCCCCAACGCAGAGAATGGGCTTTAGCCCATTGCGTATTGCACAGGCCATTTTCTTGTGGCAATCCATGCCAGTTTCTGCAAAGAGCTGGCGCCGCTCCGAGTGGCCGACAAGCACATAAGTGCAGCCAGCCTCTATAAGCATGGAAGCGCTAATTTCTCCAGTGAAGGCGCCATTTTCTTCCCAATGAAAATTTTGCGCGCCTAGCGCCACTCCAGAACCCTCAAGGGCCCGGCGCGCCTCGCCAAGAGCCGTGAACGGCGGAAGGACAAGCGCCTCGGCTTCGCTCCCGGAAAGGAGAGGCGCGAGAGCTGACAGAAACGCGTACGCCTCGCTAGCACTTTTGTTCATCTTCCAGTTTCCAGCAATGAGCGATCTTCTCATTTTACCTCCCCTCCGCTGTCTGCCCTATCTCGAGAATTTCTGCTCCTGGAAGAGTCTTTCCTTCAAGAAGCTCAAGCGACGCGCCCCCTCCGGTTGACACGTGGGTAAAGCGATCCGCAAGGCCAAAAGCCGCAACAGCAGAGGCAGAGTCGCCTCCGCCCACGACAGTGATGGCGCCGGAATTGGCCATAGCCATAACAACGGCTTTTGTACCGCCTTCGAAGCCTTTCTTCTCAAAAACGCCCATGGGCCCGTTGAAGACGATCGTCTTGCTGGCGGCAATCACTTCGCCAAACGACTCGCGCGTCTTTGGGCCAATGTCGTATCCTGCATAGCCTTGTGGGATCGCATTTGCAGGAAAGACCGCAGCGTCACCTCCGTTTGAAGCGACGATGTCTACAGGGAGGTAAAACTGCACGCCTTGCTCATTGGCCTTGTCAAGTATGGATTTTGCAAGCTCAAGCTTGTCGTCTTCAGCGAGAGAGTCTCCGATGCCCACGCCCATGGCCTTAAAGAATGTGAATGCCATCGCGCCGCCGACCAAAACGTTGTCCGCTTTGGGGAGCAGGTTTGTGATGAGCCCAATTTTGTCGGAAACCTTTACGCCGCCCAAAATAAAGGTAAATGGCTTTTCCGGGCAGCGCATCAGCTCGCCCAAATACTTTGTCTCGGCTGCCATCAGAAAACCTGCGTACGCAGTTAAGTAGGAAGCGATTCCATAGGTTGACGCGTGCGCCCGGTGAGCGCATCCGAACGCGTCCATGACGAAGATATCTCCAAAGCCCGCCAGCTCGCGCGCGAATTCGGGGTCGTTTGCTTCCTCCTCCGGCCGAAAGCGGAGGTTTTCCAGAAGCATGAGTCGGCATTGCCCCTCTTTGAGCTGCGCAAGCATTGCCTTTGCTGCGTCTCCAATAATCTCGGGATCGTTGGCAAAGAGGATCTTTTCTCCCACAAGGCTTTCCAAATAGGGAAGGAGGATTTCAAGGGACAGCTCTTTTCTGTGCTTGCCCTCTGGGCGCCCAATATGGGTGCACAAAACGATTTTCGCCCCGTGATCGAGCAAATAGTGGACTGTTGGCATCGTTTTTGCAATGCGTATGTCGTCCACTATCCTGTTTTCCTTGTCTAACGGCACATTATAGTCCACCCTGACGAGGGCAACCTTGCCCTCCAGCGAAGCGTCGCCAACAAAGCGCATCATCGCCTTTCCCTACTTCCCCAGTTGCGCAAAATGCCGCATGAGCCGAACAAGCTGGTGGGTATAGGACATTTCATTGTCGTACCAGGACACAACTTTCACCAATTGCCTGCCTTCTGCCGTCATCACTTCAAGCAGGGGAAGGTCGATAAGGGAAGCATAGCCCATTCCAATAATGTCTGAAGAGACAATCGGATCGTCTGTTGCGCCGAGGGTTTCGCTTTGGCGCGAAAGGAAAGCCTCCCGCAGGCTCTCAATGCTTGCTTCTTTTGAGAGGGAGCAGGTAAAGTCCACAAGCGATCCGCTCATGACCGGAACGCGCAGGGCATACCCGTCCAGTTTGCCTTTAAGGTGCGGAAGCACGTCCCCTACCGCCGAAGCCGCCCCTGTTGTCGTGGGTATTATGTTGACAGCGGCTGCGCGCGCCCTTCTGAGATCCTTGTGGTTTCCGTCAAGAACCATTTGGTCATTGGTGTATGCGTGCACGGTTGTCATAAAGCCGTATTCGACGCCAAACGCATCGTCAAGGGCCTTGACCATTGGCGCAAGGCAGTTTGTTGTGCAGGACGCTCCAGAGATGACCGTTTCCGTGCCGTCAAGGATGCCGTGGTTTACGTTGTAGACAACCGTCTTCATCCCGCCCTTGCCCGGAGCGGAAACAATGGCTTTTCGGGCGCCTGCCTGGATGTGCTTTTCGCACCCAGCAAGGTCTGTAAAGCGCCCAGAGCACTCTAAAACGGCGTCGACTTCAAGCTCTTTCCATGGAAGCGCCAGTGGATCCCGCTCCGCAAAAACAGGTATGCGCTTTCCTCCGACAATGATGGCTCCTTCCTCCCAAGTGACGGAATCCGGGCGGTAGCTGGAATGCACCGTGTCGTATTTCAAGAGATGGGCGAGCGTTTTTGCGTCCGCCAAATCATTGACAGCGACGATCTCAAAGCTCTCGTCTTCGTTGACTAGGCGGAAAGCCAGGCGACCGATCCGCCCAAAGCCGTTTATTGCGATTCTTGCCATAAGTTTTTTCCTGAGGCGACCTGCGCGGCACAGCATAACCGCGCCCTTTGCGCTCGCCTGCCCTTTCGTATATGGTCCTAGAGGTATTTTAGCACAAAAATTTGTGATAAAAGGGGTATTCGCCGGACCATTTGCTTAGCTGGCGCTATGGCTGGGAGAAGTATTCCGCCGCGTGGGCAAAAAATGGGGATGCGGCGCGAACGTTTTCCACCTTCTCCACGGCCTGTAGGGAGAGCTCTCGAAGCCTCTTTTTGGCGCCTTCAAGGCCGTAGGCGGCGACATAGGACGGTTTGCCCATTTCTGCGTCTTTGTGCGTCCTTTTCCCCATTTCAGCCAGAGTCGCCGTAGCGTCTTTTACGTCATCTGCTATTTGAAACATCAGCCCAATCAGCTCGCCGTACGCGCGAAAAGCAAAGGCGTCTTTCTCTCCCGCACCCCCGACAAGCGCTCCGGCTTCGGCGCAAGCTCGGATGAGGGCGCCAGTCTTCTTTGAGTGGATGGCTTCCACGTCGGCTGTTGGCGCGTGTTTGCCCGTTGCGATTATGTCAGCCGCCTGTCCGGCGACCATGCCGCATTCTCCAGCCGCTGAGGCAATGAGGGCAACGGCGCGCATATAACGGCTTGCGCCAATGTGAGGGCATCCGCTGGCCATTGCGGAAAATGCGCCTGTCAGCAATCCATCCCCTGCCAAAAGCGCCATGGCATACCCATATTTGGCATGGCAGGAAGGGAGCCCACGCCTCATGTCGTCGTTGTCCATGCAGGGAAGATCGTCATGTACGAGCGAGTACGAGTGAATCATCTCAACCCCCGCTGCCAATGGCATGGCGGCCTGCGAATCTCCGCC
>JAITGT010000016.1 GCA_031280495.1 Eubacteriaceae bacterium | reverse complement strand
GCCTCAACCATTACCTTGCGCAGGCCATCCCCAAAAGGGATGGCCTGCGGGCCAATGCCCGTGCACCGGTTGTGCGCCAGGCATGTCAAGATCCAAAGCCTCTTTATGGCCTTCTGCGAGCTAAGCATATGGCTGTCAAGCCCAAGTTTTGTCTTTGCGCCCCTAAACCATGTCTCTATTTTCCATCGATACCCATACAAGCCCACAATCTCTTGCGGGGACAGCCCCAGATCTGTGCACATGAAGGCCCGAAGGGCCTTCATGTCTCCAAAGGCCCCCTCGGGCCACGACAGAAGGACTGTTGCCGCGGGGATCCCCTTGAGAGGGGTTTCGAAGCTGAAGACGCGGTAGCGGCTGGAGCCTGCTGTAACGAGGCAGGTTTCCTCTATGCCAATCTTCTCCGCAAGCCCCTTTATGGAAACTTTCGCCCCGCAGCGCACAACTGCCCGGTTTGTTTTAAGCGCGCCTATGCTGTGCCACCCAGCGCCCTGGAAAGCCCCAACAACAGCCTGGCACGATTGCCAGCTGTCAAAAAGGGCGTATCCACTGCCCTCGGGGCGAGGCAGCCCTGCAGCAAAGCTGCACGCCATTTCGATCTTGCTCCTGCCCATGCCGCAAAGCTCAATCTCAAGGCAGCGGGCTGGCCCAGAGCCAGCCGCAATCGCGGCGCCGAACGCCTGGTGGCCATACACTGTTTTCCCTTCAAGGTGCGAGTAGAGCCAGCCCGCGCCCTGCGTCGGCCTCTTTGCGCCCCTCCGTGGCCTGGACTTTGCGCATGCCGTGTCGTCGATGGACACAACGGCGGGCACGCCCGCCCCAAAGGCCTCGCCCAGCGACGCGTCCGCCGCGCGTTGGCGCGCGGCGGACGCAAGCTTTGACTCATCCCATTTCCCCTGCGAGAGAAACTTGCCGAACGCGGTTCTGCCGGCGCCGCTTTCGCGCGCTATTTCGGCGGCTTTGCCGCTGTAGCCCGCCGCGGCGAACGCCGACAGGAAGCGGGCGGCCTGCCTGGCGGCAGGCCGTGACAAAAACTCATGGGCGCCAATCTCGCAAAGGAAACCCTCCGCGCTCTTGATTGGCCCTTCGCATTCGGCTAATATGTTCATGGAGGCATCCCATCTGCTGTAAAATGGCTTCGTATCCATATTTTACATTAATGCAGTGGGTCTGTCTCCATATTTATACTTTTATCGACACAGTCATTTTTTTCTCATTTACAGTAAAGAAGTAAATATAACTAAATTTCAATTTACTATACAAAAAGGGGATGCCGCAATAGAATATTTTCATTTTGCGGCATCCCTTATTTATTGCCTAATTCCTGTTTGCCCTTCGGTTGGCAAGGCGCTTCGCATGGGCAAAGCGCCTTCTTGCCGCGAAGAAGGCAAGAGCAGCAACTGCCGCTGCCATGAGCCCAATCCAGAGCGCCATGAGAGAGCTGTCGCCAGTCTGCGGGCTCACGAAGTCCGGCTTGCCTGGGTGGGAATTGGGATCATTGGGATCCGTCTTTTTGTCGGTTTCGGCCTTGTCCTTATAGCTGTCGCCGTCCGAGTCTTGGTTGTTTGGGTTTGTCGGCTTGCTGCCAAACGCCGCATTCTTGGCGCCAGAAACCTCTTCTCCGTCTGTCAGTCCGTCAGCGTCGGAGTCTGGATTCTTTGGCTTTGTTGGTCCATAGCCGTGGCTATTGCCGCTGTTGTCGGTTCCGTTGATTTCCGGGCCGTCCTTGAGCCCGTCGCTGTCCGTGTCTGGGTTCTTTGGATTCGTGCCGTTTTCAAACTCGCCCTTGTTTGAAAGCCCGTCCTTGTCCGGATCGCCGTTTGCGCCATTGTCGCCATTGGGATCGCTCGGATCGAGCCCGCTGCCCTTCTCCCAGTCGTCTGGAAGGCCGTCGCCGTCCTTGTCAGCAGGCTTTGAGTTGGGATCGTTGGGATTCGTGCGAACTTCGCATTCGCTAAAATCGCTGTATCCGTCCTTGTCAGTGTCCGCCTTGGCCGGATTTGTGGACTCGTGCGAGAAAGCGGCATTTTTCGTTCCGTTGACTTCTTCAAAGTCTGTCAGTTTGTCTGAGTCCGTATCCGCCATGTTCGGGTTTGTCGGAGGGTAGCCGCTGCGATCGCCCAGCCCGCCTGCTGTCTCTTCGCCATCGTCTAGGCCGTCTCGGTCTGTGTCAACTCTGTTCGGATTTGTTGGCTGGCTGCCATAGCCCGTATTTTTTGTTCCGTAAATTTCTTCAAAGTCAGTCAGCCCGTCGCCATCCGTGTCTTTGTTGTTCGGGTTTGTTGGGCCAAATCTGGTGCTGCTGCCTTTGTTGTCGGCCCCGCGCACTTCTGGCCCGTCTATAAGGCCATCGCCGTCTGTGTCTGGGTTCCTTGGGTTTGTCCCATTCTCGAATTCGTCCCTGTTGTTAAGGCCATCCTTGTCTGGATCCCCTTTTGCGCCATGATCGCCATTTGGATCCTTCGGATCGAGCCCATTTCCCTTTTCCCATTCATCCGGCAGGCCGTCGCTGTCGAAGTCGCCAGGCTTAGAGTTGGGATCATTGGGGTTTGTGCGGGCACTGATCTCAGCCCTGTCGCTGTAGCCGTCTGAATCTGTGTCCGCCTTGTTTGGATTGTGCGGCTCGCTGCGGAAGGCGACATTCATTTTGCCTGACAATTCAAGCCCGTCTGCCAGGCCGTCTTGGTCTGTGTCCGCATTATTTGGATCAGTCGGCCCATACTTAGTCTTTGTATTGGTTTGGTCCAATCCAAGCGCTTCCTGGCGATCTGTTGCGCCGTCGCCGTCTGTATCTGCTTTCTTCGGGTTGGTTGGGCGATAGCCAAAGCTCTTGTTTGCCGAGCCGCTGACTTCTTCCCCGTCGGTCAGGCCGTCTGCGTCGGTGTCGCTGTTATTGGGGTCTGTCGGGCCATAGCCAGTTTCAGCGTTTTTGTTGTCTTTGCCCGTCACTTCCTGGAAGTCCGTTAGCCCGTCCTTGTCTGTGTCTTTTGCGAGCGGGTCTGTAGGGCCAAATCCAGTGCTCTTTCCGTCGTTGCCCGTTCCGCTGACTTCCGGCCCGTCTTTGAGGCTGTCGCCATCCGTGTCCGGCAACTTCGGATGTGTGCCGTGCTCAAGCTCGCCCTTGTTGTCGAGGCCGTCGTTGTCCGGATCGCCGTTGGCGCCATTGGCGCCGTTAGGTTTATTTAGGTCAAGACCGTTATCTATTTCCCAGCTGTCCGGCAGGCCGTCACCGTCCGTATCGTTTGGCTTATCGTTTGGATTGTTCGGATCGGTGCCAACGGCGCATTCCGTTGAGTCGGAAAATGTGTCAGCGTCTGTATCCGCTTTGGTTGGATCCGTCGACTTTTTTCCGAAGGCGACGTTCTTTGTGCCTTTTATTTCGTCAAAGTCCGTCAAGCCATCGCTGTCTGTGTCTTTGCTGTTCGGATTTGTGGGTGGATAATTCTTTTTGTCGACCAATATGCCTGCAATTTCGTCGCCGTCAGTCAGGCCATCGCCATCCGAGTCTGGATTGTTCGGATCTGTTGCCCTTTTGGCGTATGAGACGTTCTTCGTTCCATTGACTTCCTGGAAGTCCGTTAACCCGTCTTTGTCTGAATCCATCTTAAGAGGGTTTGTAGGCATGTAGCCTGTTTTTATGCCATTGCTGTCAGTTGCAAACACTTCCTGCCCGTCGTAAAGCCCGTCGCCGTCTGTGTCTGGTTTCTTTGGATCTGTGCCAATCTTTTCTTCGTCTTTGTCGCTCAGTCCGTCGTTGTCAGTGTCTTTTTCAGGATTCGGCATGTCTGGCTTGCCCGCGCCGCCTCCCGGGGGATTTGTGCCGCCCGGGTTTCCGGGGTTGGCGGGCGTTCCCGGCTCTTGAGGGGCAAATGTGCAGTCCCATATAAAGTAGGGATAAGACGCGCCTTCATTTATGTGCCAAAGATCGCTATCGAACTGCCACCCAGCAAAAGTGGCTTGCTTCTTCATTTCTGCGGTTGGCTTTCCTTGCGGGAAAGCCGAGGCGAAGCCTCGTTTGGTTCCAGCGCTTCCGCACGGGGCGCTGGCTGCCGCCCTAGTGGCGTCGAAGTAGTTCGTTCCCTTAAAGGTAGCGTTGGAATGGCCGCTGAAGGAGCCAAACTCATTTTGAACAGGCTTTTTGAGCGAGGCAGCCTGTCCCGAAGCGTAGCTGTTTTCCACAGAATTGTCGCCGGCTGCTGAGAGGTACCCAACCAACCCTCCAACGCCTGTTGTGCCAGCTGTTGCATTGCCGCGCGCATAGGTGTTAGAAATGGAAGAGTTGCCGAAAAGCTCGCCGAGAAGGCCCCCCGCTATGTACACTTCCGCTGCTGCATTGCCGTAAGCTGCGCACTTATAGGCGGACGAGCTTCCGTACAGCGAACCGACGAGGCCGCCTGCATAGTGCTTTGCAGAAGCATTGCCAAGGGCAAGCACGCCTGAAAGCTGCGAGCTTTCATAGACCACGCCTGCAAAGCCGCCGCAATATGACAGCGCTGTCGAGGCATTTCCTTGTGCGTATGAATTCTTGACGGTTGAATTCCCGTAGACCGCGCCGATAAATCCGCCGGCATAAGAGAGATTGGCTGATGCGCTGCCCATGGAAGCGCAGTTCTGCAAGAGCGAGCTCTGGTAGACGACTCCGGCAAAGCCTCCCACATAAGAGCCTTTGCCTGCAGAAATGCCGCTTGCGGAGCAGTTTTCAACCTTCGAATTTGTTTTGACCGCGCCAACAAAACCAGCAACATAAGATACGCCGGCCTGAGTAGTGTTGATAGCCTTTGAGTCTTTGATCAGGCTGTTGCCTTCTAAAACGCCAACCGCCCCGCCGGAGTAGTTTCCGCCGGTTTTGATGGCTGTGCCTTCAACCGTGCAGCTGGCTATTAGGTCAGGCTGCTTGTTCTTGTCAATGTAGTTGCCTCGGACAAAGCCGATCAGCCCGCCGCCATAGCCTACGCCAGACTCAACCAAGCCTCCTTTGACTTTAACATTTTCAAGTGTCGTCCCATTCATGGAGACGCCTGCCACGCCGCCAACCTTGTCCGTGCCAATCATTCCTCGGGAGTCCAGCGCTATGGTCAGGTTCTTGACCGTTGCGCCTTCAAGAACGGAGAAAAGGCCCTTTTGGGCAGCGCCGTTGTTTTTTGCGCTCCATAGGCCGCTGATAGTGTGGCCGTTTCCGTCCAAAACGCCAGAAAAGGATTTCCCATAGGCAATCGGGTACCATCCCTGAGTCGCTGAATTCGTGCTGGATTGGTAGTTCTTTAGATCGATGTCCGCTTCCAGCCTGTACTTTCCGCTGAGATTGCTTCGGATGGCGTCCAGTTCCGCCGGAGTGCGAATGGCGGCGTACCCATCTGAAGTCAAGGCAAGCGAAGTTTCCGCTTCCGCCTGCGTGATTGCTGCAGGCGGCGCAGGGATGTCGCCAACAGGAGGCGCCTCCGCAGGCGCGGGCTCTTGAATGGGCAGCTGCTGCTGCTCGCCCTCCTCAGCTGCATTCTCTGCACTCGGATTGATCAGCGCCGAATTGCCGTCGCCTGAAGACGCCAGCGCAATTGGCGCAGGAATTGAGCCGATGGCCAAGAAACCGCTGAGAATCGCTGCTGCAAAGCGCGGCGCTTTTCTAGGTATGTGATTCATGATTGAATCCCCCTTATGGTTTTTCGCTGTCCGGCGTCTGCCGGCAGCGTTTGGGTGCTGCGATTGCCAAAAGAAAACATGCATTTGGTTTTTGCCTAGCCGCGCCGCCTTTTGTGTATTGCCTGTCGCCTGCGCGGCATTCTTATCCAGTAAACACTATATTCATAACATAAATAATACAGATTGATCCATAGGTAAATTAATGCAGAAAATTACACGTGTAATATTGATAATTATAAATAAAACGATATACTACATACATATATAAAGTATATTTGTTGTATAACTGTAGTGTGAATGATAATAATTACAATGAAACGATATTTAACACTTTATTTTCAATGCCCAATGATACATTAATTAATCATATCTAAACGTAATAAAGCATAAATTTGCGCGATTCAAAGCAAAGTGTTTATAGTCTGCTCGCAGCTATTAGTTAGTAAAAGCGATTGCGCAGGCGACAGTTTTAAGAAGGCAGCGCCACTAAAGGCGTGCAGAAAACAGGGGAGGCCTGGGCGTGCAATGGTTGTTTGCGGCGAAGCAGTAAGAAGCGCATCCATCTTCGAAAGCCAAGTCCAGTAAGCGCGATAGCCCCGCGCAAAAATGGCAGGGTTGATCGTTTTACAGAAATGCTGCAGGCCGTTGCCCGCCGGCGGCGTTCGCCATATCAATTCAGTCAGGCTGCAATGGGCAAGGCATTCTTTGCTGGATAGCCGATGGAAGGCAGTGCTTACTGCTGAAACTTGCTTGAAAAGACATTGGAATGGCATCGGCCAGAAACGCTGAAGAAAAAGGCCTTATATGAGAAAACGGGGCGCAAAGCAGCGATCGGCTCAGTTTCTGTTGCGATGGCATGAGGCGGCAATGCATCATCGGATGCACTTTGGCGATGGCGCCAAAAGGAGCGGCGCAGTTGCGAGAGGCGAGGCTGCGCAGCCATGGCAAAGCAAGTGCTGTAGGCGTTCTTTCCGGGCCCTGCACTTATAACCCCATTCAAAGAAACGTCTTGCACTCCAAAATAACTGCCCAATTGGCGCCTGCGAAGCAGAGGGGCCAGCTAGCGCCCATTGGTGATGGCGGCACTGCACCCTTTGAACGGGCTAAACGCTTTGCCTGCCTCAGGCTATATGCCTATCAAATCGGCGGCGATCCTTCTGGTTTGCCCGCCATTCCCATAGATCGTCCATAGCATGCTTGATTTTCAGTCCCCTTGGAGGCTTCATAATTTTCCATTTCGCATATCAGCGCTTTCTCGTTATTTTGCATCAGCAGAAAATAGAAAGAAGACAAAAAAAGCGGCAAAGCCGCCAACGGAGACAGAATGCCTAGATGTGCCGCGGGTTTGGCAATGAGGTTTGTGCCGCTTTCAAAGGAAAGGAAGCGAAGCGTTTTTGCTCTTCTGTGCCTTGCGCTTTTATAGGCCCGCGACGATCCATGCCGGCTCAAGTGGAGCTTCCTGTCTTTGCGCCATGCTTCCCACTGGCAAAAAGGGTGATTGCGAGCGCAGTGCGTTCAGTGGCGGCCTTGATGGCATAAATTGGGCTAAATGAAGATTTTTTGCTATCAATTCGCGCGAGAGAGACAGGCGCAGCCAGCCCTTGTCCATAGCTTTGCCATGGATGCAGCCTCAGCGCCAGGCATCCATCTCTCGCTGGGGCATTTGGGCGCTGCATCGACGCCCTTGCCATCCAGCTTCCTGCCTCTATGCAGGCTGAGGCAGAGCTTCAGGACTGCATAGAGGCAGAGGGCCTTTGAAGAGCTGCTTTGAGGATCGGCGCTTTCAACGATGAATCTGCGCAAACCGCTCCACGCCTGTGAGCGGTGCAGCTTCATCGGCAAAAGCAGCTGCAAGTTTGCAGAACCTATTCGCTGCACCTTGAATGCATTGAACCGCCGCTCGCGGCGTCCAGGCTCCCCCCTCTACAGCCATTGAGCCGGCGGGCGCAACGGCGTCTGCCAAAAGGAAGCCCTCCGTCGAGATGGATCCAGGGCGATCATCGGCAATCTCCCTCATTTAGCACGCTTGCGGGAAAGCAAACGGTTGGCAAATCCGGGCTGCTGGTTTGGCCTCATGTTCGCGAGACGCCATCCGTTAAGGATCCCGTTTCAAGGAACCCAAGTACATCACGGAAGACCTCGGCCATGTTGGTCTCTTGCAGCAGCGCGTGCCTTGCGCCGTCGTACAGTTTGATATGGGCGTTCACGCCGTTGCGCAAAAGCTGTCTGTAGGTCTTGAGCACGCCCTTGCCATAACCGCCGACGGGGTCTTCGCGTCCTGACACCAGCAGAGCGGGGAGCCCCTTGGGATAGGAACTGGCGCATTCGCTCCGGATCACGGACAGCATCAGGGTGAACATATCGCGGTACCCGCCCAGCGTGAAGACGAACTGTGTCAGCCTGTCATCGCAGAAACCCTGCATCTGCGCCTTGTCTCGCGTTAGCCACTCGAAACCGGTCCTCCTCGGCCTGAAACGCACGTTGAACAGCAGGCTGTTGAGGGCCGCTATCGACTTTCCCTTCGCCTTCGCACCCTTGAATGCTATGAGCAGTCTCGCGTATGCGCTTGAGAGCCAGTAGAGCGGATCCGGCCCGCACGTTCCGCAGAACACCACTGCCTCAAGGCTGTCCGGATAAAGCGCTACATAACGCCGTGCGATGAAGCTTCCCATGCTATGCCCAAATATGTACACTTTGCAGTCCGGGTACCGCCCCCTCACGATGTCTGTCAGGCGCTTCGCGTCGTCGACAAGGTGGCGCGAGCCGTCTCTCTCCCCGAACCAGCCGAACTCCCCGCTGGCGCTCTTCCCGTGCCCAAGATTCTCGTTCTGGCAGACAATGTACCCGTTCTCGACAAGGAACCGCGCGAACCTGTCGTAATATCCCATGTGCTCGAACATTCCATGGATCAGCTGTACGATGCCCTTTGGCTTTTTTCCGCCTGCCTCGTCGTCCGACCATATGTAGTAGTGGATCGTCGCTGACGGGCACGCCGATTCGTATGTACCCTCAAACACATCAATCATGCAACTATTATACACCTGAGTGCCATTTGACTCTCTCGCTCATTTGCCGCTGCATGGGCTGGTTTTCATGAAAACACAATCAAGCCAAAACTTGTTGCGCCGAATCTGCAGGCGCTAAAGGGGCGCCTTGCGCTGCTAGGAGCGGAAATCTTGTTTGAGCTGGGGGAAGCCCCTTGGCGCGCAAGGAGGCAGAAGGGATATTTGCGGGCAGTTTGCTTAATTTAAGAACGCAATGGAAAGTACGCTTGACATTATTAATCATACTTGCTATATTATAAATGGAAAGCATACTTTCCATTTATTATGGAGGTGCTTATTTGAAAAATCGACTGGAAGCGATACGGAAAGAGCGGCGCATCACGCAAGAGGAACTTGCTGAGAAATTGGAGGTGTCAAGGCAGACGATTGGTTCGTTGGAGAAGGGGCGCTATAATCCATCAATCATTTTGGCATTCAAAATTGCTCGGTTTTTTGAAATGAGCATTGAGGAAATTTTTGTTTACGAGGAGGGTACAGAATGAAGCCTGTGAAAAACTACAAACTTATTTCGGCAATGCCCGCTATTGGCATTTTTCTTGTCGTAGCTTCTTTTGCGGCAAAGCGCCTTGGAGTCGACATGGCAGCCTGCGCATTTATGTCCGGTATTGGCTGTGCGTGGGTAGGCATTGGCGTTTTCGGCATATTTATAAAAAGGCTAAAGCCCGAATATGCAAAGAGGCAAGAAATAGAACAAAAAGATGAGCGAAATATCCAGATTCGCACAAAGGCAGGGTATGTCTCGCATTGTATGGCTTTGGTTGCAATGACGGCTTTGGAATTTGTGTTTCTCGTAATGGATAATGACTTTGCCTGTATACTTACAATTTGTGCCATGACAGTTCATGTAATGAGTTTTTTTGCAGCAATGCTTTATTACAACAAAATTCTGTAACGCAATATAGCGCCGTCATCTGGCAAGTGGCATTTGCTGTCTTGCCTACTGAGAAATGCACCCCTTGCCCTAAGAGCCAAACAAGCTGAAGGGCAGGCTTGGCCCTTTCGTAGGTCCCGGCAGAGCAGCGCCTCGTTTGCCTGATTTTATAGCTAAGCGAAAATGCAAAAACCAGCCCTCAATATCCGCCTGCGTGGCTAGCCCAAGCGCTGAGCCTGCCGCGTCTGCCAAGGCTTCCTGGGCCCTTGGCTTCTCTTTGTTGAGTATTCCCTTAAGTTTTGCCCACATCATCTGTGTCGGGTTCAAGCCTGGCGAATATGGGGGAAGGCACAGTATATGGATTCCTGCCTTGAGGAAAGCCGCGCACGCCCTCGCCGCTTTGCAGGCTGACAAATTGTCCATTGCCAGCACGCCCCCCTTGGCAGCGAGGGTATCAGGAATTTCTCGGCATAGTCTGCGTAAGCTCCGTTAAGCGATCCCTCAAACAAAAGGGGGCGAGGGGGCCCTCAAGGGAAACCGATGGGATGAGCGCCGCGCAGTGCCTGCGCGCGTCTGGCACATGCTCTTTTTACCCTGCGTTGCCCATCCGTACGGCTTAGTCATGCCTGTGTTTATTCCTGTTTCATCTAAAAACACAATACTGGCAGCCGGAATAATTCTTTGATTTTTTATGCATTCATCCCTTTTTTCGGCATTGGCGGGCGACTGCCGCTCCGCTGCGGCCAGCGTTTTTTTTTAAAGGCGCACCCAAGCCTTTTGCGGATGGCGTTTCGGACAGCGTCGCGGCTGCAGGAAAGATGCAATGTCTCCATAATCTTAGGAAATGTCATTGATGAGTCGGCGTCAATCCCTGCTTTGTTCTGGCTAGGCTCTCGCCGCTGAGACTGGGCGCAGGCCGTATGAGCGGGGCCTGGGATTTATGCCGCCAGCCTCATTATACAGCATTATAATTCGTGCTACTGATTTTTAGATAAGCATAAGCTGTTTTAATACTATATAGCCGGTGGCCCCTTTTTCGTGCAGCGCCACTATTTTCTTTCTTAAATCCAGTGAAACACTCATTTCTGTACTCTCCGCTGTTGCAGTGCCGACACAATTATACAGAAATGGCATGGATGCGCAACCATAATTTGCAATTGTATACATGCACACTCAATAAACACGATTATATAGCATTCTTCAAGCCTCTTGCCCAGAGACAATG
>JAITGT010000080.1 GCA_031280495.1 Eubacteriaceae bacterium | reverse complement strand
GTCTGCCACATGCGAGATAACCCCAACTAGGCGGCTTTCTCCTGCAAGGCTTGCGATAGCGTCAACGGCTGAGGCAAGCGAGTCTGTGTCCAACGAGCCAAAGCCCTCGTCAATAAACATTGCGTCGATCTCCACGCCTCCCGCATGCTGCATCGCAACATCCGAAAGGCCGAGCGCTAAGCAAAGGGACGCTTTGAATGATTCGCCTCCGGATAGCGTCTTCACGCTTCTTGACTTCCCAGTCCAGCCGTCAAAGACATCCAGCTCCAATCCGCTCTGCCCTCTGAGGCTGTCGGGGGCTTCTTGCCTAATTAAGGCAAAGCGCCCTTCTGTCATCTTTGAAAAGCGAAGATTCGCCTCTCGAAGGGCCATGCCAAAATAAGCCTGCTGCACATAAGCTTCAAACTTTATCTTTTTTTGCCCAGCCAGCTGCCCATTCGCCGTATCGGAGAGCAGTTTTGCGTCAGCGTAGGCGCGATCCCTCGATTCGCGCTCTTTTTTCAGCCGCACTAATGCATCCAGTGCGGAAAGGTTTGTTTTCAGCTCATGGCTCAGCGTGCTCATCTCTTCTTCAACGGAGTCCAATGCCGCCTTTGCGCACTCTCTTTCTTTTTCAAGCGGAGCAGGATCCACCCAGTCAAAAGGCAGCCCCAATGCCAGTGCCAGCTGCCGCGCTTCGCTTGCCGCTTTCTCCATAGTGGCCTTTGTAGAGGCGACTGCTTCTATTGCCGCAGCAAGCCGGCTGGAGCGAAGCTCAATTTGGCGCGCAATCGCTTCCCGCCTGTCTTTTGCCTTGGCAAGGGCATGCTCAGCCTGGCTTTTTTCCTCAAACGGAAGGCTAGAGCGAACCGCTTCTGCCTCTGTATTCGCAACCTCAAGGCGGGTCGTCTTTTCCTGGGCGTTTTCCCGCAGCCCGCGCAGCGCCTCGTCCTCTTTGTCGGACTGGCTTCTCGCCCTTTCTAGATCTTCGCGCTCTTTTTTGCGCCGATCAATTTGACTGATTAGCACATCAAGCCTTGCCTTTGTTTGCCGGTAGCTTTGCTGGCGGGAGCGGTATGCCTTCTCGACTCCTTCAGATGGTGGTTCGATGCCCTCGCAGAGCGCCTTTATCGTGGCAATCGACTCACGGCAGGCTGCCGCAAGCGATTCCCTTTCGCTGCGCGCTTTCTCGAAATCCGCCTTGAAGGCTTCAAGTTCCGCTTGCGTTGGGGCGCCGTGCTGCGTATGGGCAGGGAGCGGATGCTCTCTTGAGCCACACACGGGGCAAGGCTCGCCTTCGGCAAGAGACATGGCAAGAATGCCAGCCTGGCTGGCAAAAAAGAGCGACTCTGCCCTCTGCCAGTGCAGATGGCGTTTTTCGCATTCCGATTGCGCGAGGGCAAAATCTGCCTGCTGGCGGCTGAGATCAGCTTCGCTCTTCATGACAAGGCCAAGAGTTTTGCCAATGCGAAGATCTTCCCGAAGGGATTCCTCCGCTTCAAACGCCTCTCGCTCAAGTCCATCGCTTCCTTCAAGGGCGAGAGTGAGGGAATCAATCTTTTCCCTTGCCTCTTCTGCCCTTTTTGATGCATTTGCTTGCTCCTTAAGCGCCGCGCCAAGGGCAAAGCGCGCCGCCCTTGCTTCCCCTTTTTTTTTCTCCCATTCTGAATATCCTGGAAGGCACCCTTCAAGGGAAGCGATGGCCAGAGCAAGTTTTTCCCTTTCGGCATTGAGCCGGCCTTCAAGGGGGGAGGAAGCGCTCAGCATGCACAGAACCGACAAAGCCGCTTTTAAGGAAGTGCGCAGCTCCTGCGCTTCGCGAAGCGCCTCATTTATCCTGCGCGCCTGGTCTAGGCGCATATAGGCAGACTGGTGGGCTTGCGACAGGCGCGTTTTTTCCAAGGAGAGATTCGCATGCCTGCCTTGCCCTGCAGATATTGACTCTTTGAGCTCCTGCACGCTTTGATCGATCTGGTAAGGCCCATTCTGCGTAAGCGCAGGATGCACGATAGCGGATGCAGCCGCCTGCGCTATGGAAAGATCTGTCTCAGCAAGTTCCGCGCGCAGGCTGGCCGCACGGTCCCGCAAAATCTTTTGAACTGCGTCAAATGCCTCTGTAGCAAACACTTTTCGCATAATTGCGCCCCGATCGTCACTTGAAGCGGTAAGCAGCTTAAGAAACTCGCCTTGCGCGATCATGGCAATTTGCTTGAATTGGCGATAGTTTATCGAAAGCAGGTCTTCAACGGCTTGATTGGCTTCCTTTGCTTTTGTAATGACGCGGCCATTCAGGCGAAACTCAACCTGCGCTTTTTGCACAGTCTCGCCCCCTCCCCGCATAGACGGGCGCGCATATTCCGGGCTGCGCATGATTTCATAGTCGGTTTCTTTGTGCGAAAAGGAGAGCCACGCATATGTTGGGGTCTGCGGCTTAGCAAAATCGCTGCGCAGCGAGGCGGCGGCGCGCAGCTCCCCGCTCGCTTCCCCAAAAAGAGCGTATGAAATTCCGTCGAAGACGGTCGTTTTGCCAGCGCCTGTTTCTCCGGTGATCAAGAATAAACCACTCGTGTCGAAAGCGGAAAAATCAATCTCTTCTTTCTCTGCATACGGGCCAAAAGCAGACAAGACCAGCTTTTTGGGCTTCATTTTGCTTTCCTTTCCAGAGGGCAGCGGGCTAGACTTCTTTCCGGCGTTTGCAGCTTGCCCTCCTTTTGCTCACTGCGCGCCCAGGGAGGGCAGTGCGCGTTTCTGCCTATTCCACAAGAGCATCGCTCTCTGCCATTGCAGAAGCAAACATATCTGCCTGGCTGTCTGATAGAGGCTTTCCGCACTGTTCTTCAAAAAAATCTCTGAAAAGCTCGGCAGGAGTCATTGCCGCAATTTCTTCTGCCCCCTTCTCCAGAGCCTCGCCATGATAGGAGAGCTGGCTGGCAAATTCGAGAAGCATAGTGTTTGGATACAGTTCGCGCACCTTGCCAATCGCATCAATGATTGGGCCTTCATCAAGCAAAACAACGCGGCAATACGCCTCTCGCGGCACGTTCGACTTGGCAAGCTCCGACAGACAGCAGCTAATCTCCGCAAATGGCAATAACGGCTGAAAAGGGTGAAATGAAATGCGTATGTCCTCTTTTTCACGCCAATCCACGATAAGAGCGCCTTTTTCCTGCCCAAGTTCTGCAAATGAGAGGCATAGAGGCGATCCTGAATAGCGAATCGTTTCGCGGCCGACTTTCTGATGCCGGTGGATATGCCCGAGCGCCACATAGCCGTAAGGCAGATAGAGCGAAGCGTCCACATTATCCAGCCCGCCTACGCTGACGCGGCCTTCAGAGCCAGAGAATTGCGGTTCAGAGGAGCCGGAAGTCACAAACTGGTGGGAAAGAAGAAGGCGCCTTACCCCATCTTGCGCATCTGAAAAAGAGAGGGCGTCAATGGCGTCCTGCACTCTTTGGTAAGGAAGCATGTAAACATGCAAAGGGCCGTATGCGTCTGTAAGCGTTACCCTTGGCAAGGCAGCGCCCTTCAAGCTCCCAGCAAAGTGGACATTTCCCTTTTGCATGATGCGGCGCCCAAAGGCAAGCCGTTCTGGGCTGTCGTGGTTTCCCGCGATGGCGAAGAGAGACATTCCTTTTGAAGCGACCTGGGTGACAAACTCATCAAATGCGTCCAAAGCTTCGACGGGCGGCACGCCGCGATCATAGACATCTCCAGAGACAAGAATAGCGCCAATACCATTATCTTCAGCAAGAGAAACTGCCTGTGAAAGCGCGTGCCTTTGCTCATTCAGCATTGGAAAGCCGTATACGCGCTTGCCGAGGTGCAAATCAGATAGATGCAGGAACTTCATTTTTTTCCTTTTGGGCAGCGCCAATAAAGCCAGCCCGGATTGTGCGACAGACTATTTGTAAAAGTCCATTCCGTACTTTTCGTATTCGTCGAAAATATAGCCGTTTACTTTGGCCGACACTTCCATATCCCCCGATCCCATGAAGCCCCCGCCAAAAATGAACTGCCCACCTGGCGCTAAGCTGTCAATGGCATCGCGAACGGACTGGCGAATAGCCTCTTCATCGGGCTCTTTGCCTGGCAGGAGCTCAAGCTCGTATCCGCCGCAAATAATAATGTCGCGGTTTTCCCGCTTGGCCTTGACTAAATTGTTCATAGTTTGCGCCGGCTCCCAAATGCGCGTGCCAAAGGAGCACATATAAGGGACAAACCTCTCTGCTTTTCCGCAAACATGGAATTCGACAGACGCTCCATTGTCTGTCACGACCTTTGCCGCTCTTTGATAGATAGGAAGGAAAATTTCGCGGTATGTGCGCTCAGAGAAGAAAGGATCGTGCTTGGAGCAAGTGTCATCGCCTATGTTGACCATATCTGGCTTATAGTGTTTCATCGTCTTTTCAAGGATTGGTATGTAGAAATCGCAGACATAGTTAAGAAGCTCTTTCACGCTTTCAGGCTCTTCAATGAGCGCAATGAGGGCTTCTGTAAATCCCATGAACGCGACCAGCTGCAAAAATGGGCTGATTCCGCACATTGCGTCATAGAAAGTCTGGCTGCGATCTATCTGGGAGAGATCCTCGGCTGCCATGGCATCCCAGTCTATTTCGCTAATAGGAATTTTGAGCTCCGGCTTTTTAATGACCTTGTCCCATTTTGCCACATCTTGAAGTATAGCCACGCCCGGCTTTGGCATGCCGCCATAGCCGGATTCTTCGTTCGCGACATATGGAACGCCCCACATATCGCGCCATCCGCCTTCTGGCTCTTTGGCGCGGTAGTTCCATGTCGGCAGGCCTGGCTGGTTGATGATTTTTAGGGGACCTCCGAATGTAAGGGCGCCCATCATGCTAGGCACATACTCCGGCTCTTCGTACTTCAGGAGCCGAGTGATATTCTCTTTGGGTGACAGTTTTGGCATTTTTTCCCCTTCTCCGCATTTGCGCAGCCACAGTCTATGGCTTACTTGCGCGCATTGCGAGCCTCTTTATTGAAAGCGATGTTTGTGAACGCAAGTTTCTTATTCAATAATAAAGTGTGGAAAAGAAAATATCAACCGCCTTTCTTGCAATTGTTAGCTTTTTTGCCAATTATGCAATAAATGTGGGATTTCGAAAGGATTAGGCGCAAAAAAAAACCTTCCTCATTGGAAGGGCACGAACCGCCAAACAGGCTGCGAAACGCAGCCTGTTAGCCTTGTACGCTTTTTCTGCCCATTCAGGGCGCACCAGAAGCGCCTGTCAGGATTCAATGGCTTCGGGCAGGCAAAGTCTGCGCGTTTTGCGCAAAGCGTCGCGCGCCTTGTGCATATTTTGCCGCGTCTTTAGACTGCCCTGCCCGCAAGATATTCCGACACGACCTGCACATCACCTTTATATGGGGTGGTCACGCCTTTGCGCGTAAATGATTTTTCGTCGCCCTTTCCGATAATGGTGATAACGTCTTCCGGCTTTGCGCAGTCAAGGGCGCGTATAATGGCTTCTTCTCTGTCTTCAATTGCGCAGCGGCCTACTTCGCTAGGCAGGTTGTCAATGATTTCTCCCGCTATGTCCGAGAATTCCTCGTCTGCAGGATCTTCCGTCGTGACATAAACGTAGCTGGCGTAAGCGCCCACTGTTTGCCCTAAGTCTTTTCTCCGGTTTTCCGCCTTGTTGCCGGGACAGCCAAAAACTGCGATAATTCTTGCATTTGGATACTTTGCGGAAACAGCCTTGTAGAATTCGTCTGCCGAAAGGCGGTTGTGCGCATAGTCGACAATGACTGGGCACAAAAACCCCTCAAATACCTCGCTGCGGCCTTCGATCTCGGTAGAAGCAAATCCATTTTCAAGATCTGCCCCTGAGATACCAGCAAGTCGAATGATTGCAGCGGCAGCTGTCGCGTTAAGAGCGTTGTACTCCCCAAAGAGCGAGAAGGCGACGGTCGCTGCATAGTTGTCTGGGCTAAGGTTGTCCCGAAATGAGAAAGCGTAGCCCCTTCCCTCGCAGCGAACGGGGCCAGCCTGAAAATCGCATCCGTCTTTTGTGCCATAAGTGTAGATTTTCCTGGGCCGTAGCTTTTCTGCAATGATAGGGTGGCGGAGAAGAAGCGCTCGGTTGGCAAGAATCGCGCGGCACTGGGCCATGATATCTATCTTGGCAGAGAGGTAGTCACTGAAATCGCGGTGCTCATTTGGAGAGATGTGATCTCTGTCAATGCTTGTAAATATGCCGTAGTCAAATTCTATCCCGTACAGCCTGTCTAGTTTGGCGGCCTGGCTTGAAGCCTCAATAATCATATAGCGCACGCCGCTGTCAAGCGCGCGGCGAATGACCCGGTACGTGTCCAATGACTCCATGGTCGTGTTGTGATTGGGATGCTCCCCGAAGCTAGTTCCGTCAAAAAAACCAGTAGTGGAAGTGTAGGCCGCTTTGCCGCAGGCTGCTTTGCATATGGCGTCAAAAAGGAACCTTGTTGTCGTAGTCTTTCCTTTCGAGCCAGTGACCGCAATCAGCGTCATGCTGTCCATTCCGTATCCATATGCTTCGCGGGCAATGATTGCCATAGCCTTGCGAACATCCGAGACAAGAAGGCATGCTGCGTCGCGCCCAAAGCCTGTCTCGCTCACATAACACGTCGCCCCATTTCGGATTGCTTCGTCCAGATACTCTTCCTTAAACCTTTCTCCCTTGCAGATAAAGAGCGTTCCTTCGCGTATGTCTTTTGAATTGTAGGATATGTGGCAAAAGCGCAGGCTCTGGCCAGAGGGCACCACAAGAAGCCCGCTCTCAAGCAAGGCGCTTTCAATTTGATCCGATCCTAAATCAATTCTCGTATAGAGGCTAGTTGTCCCCATGCTGTCCTTTCATTGCAATACCCTATATTTTTCTTTTGTCCGTTTGCGCCTCGCATAGCAAAAGAGCGCTTCGCGGGCAAACGCTTCTAATTATCTGTGTGGTATTCTTTGTAGCGCATCCAGTCTGCGTCCTTTAGCTTAGTGCGGATCAAAGTGCCGTTTTCCAGATGCTCTTGGCTGATCACTGGCGTTGAGCGGAGCAGGCGTGAGACTATGTCGCCTCGGCTGTAGGGGATTAGCAGCTCAGTTTCCATTGTGAGGGAAAACAGGCGCTTTTCGATCTCGTCAAGCAGCTCTTGCATTCCGTCGCCGCGCGTTGCAGAGACGGATAGTGCGCCATGCGGGGTTCGAACACCGTAAGGCTGAGCCAAATCGCACTTGTTGTAGGCCAAAATCGCCTCTTTGCCGGACGCGCCGATTTCATGCAAGGTATCTTCGACAACCGAAACCTGAAATTCGCGCTCCTCATAGCTAGAGTCCACCACGTGAACAAGAAGATCAGAAGTGGCAACCTCTTCCAAAGACGACTTGAATGCCTCTACCAACGCCGTCGGAAGCTTTGAGACAAAGCCTACAGTATCGATAAGCACAAATGACTGGCCGCTTAAGAGCCTAATTTTGCGGCGAAACGCGTCTAAGGTCGAGAAGAGCGAATCTTGTTCAAGCACGCCTTCACTTGAATTGCCAGTCATATCCATAATGCGGTTCATGACCGCTGATTTGCCGGCGTTTGTGTAGCCAACCAATGCAACGGTTCGCTCTTCCGCTTTTTTGCGCTGGGAAGACTGGACAGCGCGTTCTGCGCGCGCTTCGGCAAGCTCGCGCCGGATGGTTGCCAACCGCCTTGCAATATGGCGCCGATCCGTCTCCAGCTTCATCTCTCCAGGGCCTCTGGTGCCTATTCCGCCTCCGAGGCGGGAAAGAGATTTGCCAAACCCCGTAAGGCGAGATTTTCGGTAAGCGAGCAGTGCCATTTCAACTTGAAGCTTTCCTTCCTTTGACAGCGCGCGTGAAGCAAAGATATCCAATATAAGGATAGTTCGATCGACTATCTTAACTTCAGCAATGCTTTCAAGGTTCCGGAGCTGAATTCCGGACAGTTCGTCGTCGCAGATAGCCATCGTTGCGCCAAGCGCGGCGGCCAGGCTTCGAAGCTCTTCCGCTTTTCCGCTGCCCAAATATGTGGGGGCGGTTGGCCTTTCGCGCTTTTGCACGATTTCTCCCACAACCTCTATTCCCGCTGCCTCGCTCAGGAGGCGCAGCTCTTCCAACGAGCGATCGCCCACGGGAGAGCCATCTGCTGAAAAGAGCACGGCTTTTTCTGCCTCAAGCGCTGTTTTCACTAATTCCACTTATCTTTTATTCCCTTTTCATGCGCTGCCATAGCGCGCGAGAATCCGGCAAAAGCTGTCCAGCTCATTATAACTGATCTTGCCCATCGCGCCAATGGGGATATTTGTGGAATGGCGGTCAGGAATATGCGAATAATGCCATAATGAAAGCCCCAAACGGGGCTTCAAATATCTCACTTGACAATGACTGTGGCGCCGTTTGGAAAGTTCTCGTACATCCAGCGCGAATGGAGCTCTGGAAGCCGGACGCACCCAGCAGAAGCGTTGTTTCCAAGCGCGTTTTGGAATCGTGTGTATGTTCCATCCGCGTCCCTGGGGATACGGTGAAAATAAATGCCTGTCCCATCGATAATCTTAATTGCGTCAAAGCAGGTAAGCGAATGAGACAGAAAATTGTTTTTGCGGTAGGGCACTGTAAAAGTGCCTTTTGGAGTCGGGGTCGATGAAGTTCCTGTCGAACAGCACATAAAACGAACAAGCTCTCCATTGCGGTAGACAGAAACCGTCTGGTTCGAAATCTTGACTATAGCAACCCAGGAAGCTGAAGACCGCGGAAGCGGTTCAGGATAGACGCTCTCCACTTTGTCCTGTGGGATGTAGGCGGAGGAACCGTCCCAAACCACTTCAGCATACCCATTTTCGCCAGGCCCGCTGACAGGAAGGATGTCGCCATTTAGCGCCGTGCCCATAACTTCGCCGCCAGGAGAGCTGTAGACCTTTTGCGTATTTGCCGTGACGCGAACCCATTCAAAATAGTCTGCATACACAGGAGGCTCTGGCAGATAGACATACCCGACGGCATCGGCGTAAAGGGTATGCACATATCCGGTTTGGCCATTGAAGCTCACTTTATAGTAGTTATTGACAGTCTTTTTGTCGAGAAGGGGAAGCTGCTGCCCGTTCTTTAGCTTTCCTAAAACCTTTGCTGACGAATTTGGCGCCGATCGAATGTTTTCAGCGAATGACGAAGAATTCGACCGAATCTTAACAGCTATTCCAGTTCCGGGCTTTTCTGTTGTCGGCTCCGCTAATTCAGCAGAAATCCAAGCCGAAGCGCCCATGTAAACAATATTGTAATAGCCTAACTCTGCGTCTTCTTGAACGAGATCAAAAATTTCCCCTTTGGATGCCACTGCCAAAACCGGCTGTTCCAATCCAGGGCCAAAGCGCACATTGACGCGCGCATCTGTTATTTTGATCCTGGAAGCGCTTTCGGCGTTTGCCGCAGCTCCGGGAAATAGCGCCAAAATGAGAACGAGGGCTAGGGCGCAAACGACCTTTCCCTTTCTCTTTGTGTTTTCTCTACTCAAATTATTGCCCTTTTCCTTATTCCATATTTATTAATATAACATTAATATATCATTATCATACCATACAAAAATGATTTAGCGCCAAAAAAAGAGAATTATGGAATATTTGGTCTTCGAAGCTTTTTGGCGCTCGCTGCGCGGCCTATCCGCGCAAAAAATGGGTATGACGGTTAGGCAGCAAGAAGCTTCAGTGGGCGCCAAATGCCGAACATAGCAATATATGCATGATCACTCAAGAGCAATGCGATTCAATATGCCATCAGCCTCCAAATCATGTGCCGCGATTGCGAAGGCAATCCAATGCGGAAACCGCTGCTGAATTGGGCTATGCTGCTGCAGTGCCCCTAAAACAACAGAAAGCGCCAGTGTGAATGCGACAAAGCGCTATATGAGGCGCAGCCATGTTGAAGTCATTTTGTAGCCGAAAAGCCAGTAGGCACGTCTTTGCCCGCAATTACAGGCATTGCGCCAATTGGGATTGGCAGCCATTGCTCTGGCGATCCTGGCTTTTCGAAAAAAGTGTTGGCATGCCCTAAACGAAATGTGAGGAGTTTTCAATTACCTGAACCTGGAAGAGGGAGCTGCAGTTTGCTATAATGAAGCAATTCAGCTTTAACTAAGGGGGCAAATGGAAAAAAGAGATATTGACTTTTTGAGGGATTTGACTCAGGCACCCTCCCCGTCCGGGTTTGAGACCGCTGCCGCGCGCGTAATGCGCGCACGGCTTGAGGGCATAGCCGATCGCATTGAAACAGACGTGCTGGGAAGCGTGCACGCTGTATTGAAAGGCAAGGGAAAAGGCCCGAGCGTGCTCATTGCTGGCCATATAGATGAAGTCGGGCTGATGGCAAAGTACATTTCAGACGACGGGTTTATAAGCTTTTACGCAATTGGCGGCGTAGATGAGGGAATTTTGCCTGGCCTGCGCGTCGACGTGCACACAGAATCAGGCCCTCTCAGGGGAATCATCGGCAGGATGCCTATTCACCTTCTTGAATCCGACCAGAAGAAAAAAGCGACTCCGCTTGACAAACTCTACATCGACTGTGGCTTAAGCGGCAAAAAGGCAAAGGAGATAATAAAGATCGGTGATCCCATCACATTTTCCTCCGGCTTCGAGGAATTTGGCGACGGGTTTGCTGTTTCACGCGCCTTTGACGATAAGCTTGGCGTCTGGATTGCCTCGAGGGTACTGGAAGAAGTAAAGCTGCAGGGCGGGGCAATGGGAGACCTTATTGCCGCTGGCACTGCTCAGGAGGAGATTGGCTTAAGAGGGGGCACAGCC
>JAITGT010000075.1 GCA_031280495.1 Eubacteriaceae bacterium | reverse complement strand
GCATGGCGGGCCGTATTTGAGTTCTCCGCTCGAAAAGTCGGCCCAAATGTATATATTTTTCGAAACGCAAGCGCATAAGCCTCGCCCTGAAGCTGCCCGCTAACCGTCAGAAAAGACTCTTTTCCAAAAAAATCTTTTGTGTAGTCGATTTTTCCTCCCTCACCCCTTGGAGGGCTTTCCATGTCGAGCGAGGTCAGCCGAAACAATTCCCCTGCGCCTTCCGCATCCAGGGAGGTAATAATGGGCGTGTTCACATACACAAAGCCCTTCTCCTGGAAAAAGCGGTGAATGGCAAAGCTGAGTATTGAGCGAAGGCGAAAAACCGCAGAAAATGTGTTGGCGCGTGGCCTCAAATATGCAGCTTCCCTTAAATACTCGAACGTGTGGCGCTTGTTCTGAATTGGATAGTCCGCTCCGCTTTCTGCTT
The DNA here is from genome assembly GCA_031280495.1 of Eubacteriaceae bacterium. Next base: position 2,209 of record JAITGT010000075.1, on the reverse strand, counting down.
CGACCGTAATGCCGGCAACGCGGATTTCAAAGGGCTGCTTTGCGCCTTCTGTCACAACAAACTCTCCAACAGCCGTCAGCGCGGTGTACAGCCCAAGCCGGACAATGCTGTCGTAGTCCTCCAGCGCGCCCTTTTCGAGCACAAGCTGGACCCCTCTGAAAAAAGTGCCGTCGTTGAGCTCAATAAAGCCAAAATTCGTCGAAGATCGGCTGTTTCGTATCCAGCCAGAGACCGTTACGGTGGTTCCCCCAATGCTCTTCGCGGCTTTGTGCAGTTCCCTGACAGTGTATTTCATCAATCTCCCCAAAAATTATAAAAAAGGCATAATTCACAAGCAAATGTCCGCTTAATGCGAAATTTACAGGTTCATTATACCATTCCGGCTTCTATATTTCTCATGGCAATGATCTGCATTTCTCTTTTTTGCCGAAAGCGCCGTAAAGCACAAGGCTTTAGCTGTGGGCGCATAAAGCGCGGTTTTGGTTTTTGTGGCGCTGTCTGTTGCATAAAACCCAGAATAATGATGCAGTGTCTGCGTCTGGCTTAAGCCAGCGGCACTCAAAAGCCGCAAACGCCCTGTTCTTTGAAAACAGAATACAGTTCCCGCTGTTCCAGCAGCCAATCAACTGTTGGCCAAAATTGTATGTGCTGTCAAGTGCAAGACGGCAAAACGGCCATACAGGCAAAAAACTGCGGCTTCCCCTAAAGGAAGGCAGCCTAAGCTGCAAGATGCGCTGGCTTGGGACGGTCTGATGGCACAGCCCTTGGCTTAAGGCTAAAGACAGTCTTTTTTGATTTTCTTTTGCTCTTGAAATTCCCCCGCCTCTTGGCGTGGTGAATGTCAAGCTGGCTCTTCCCCTTCCTCAGCTTCGCCGCCAGGTTTTTTTTGCTGGTATTTGAGCTTTGTTGCCATACCGCCCCGTATGTGCCTTTCCGCCTTGTTCTTGTCAAGCGCCGATCGAACAGTGGCATACAGCGCGTGATCTATCTCAGGCAGGCGCTCGGTCATGTCCTTATGGACTGTTGACTTGGAGACGCCCAGTTTTTTGGCTGTCTCGCGCACGGTCTGGTTTGTTTCTGCTATGTATAAAGCCTCCGAAATGACTCGCTCGCGCAAAAGATCGATCATGCTAGCCTCCTTAGAATATATCTATGAAGCCGCATTGCGCGTTAGAATCATTGGGCTGCTTCCGTTCGTGCGAAATTGTCCAGACGCAGAAGGGGAAGCAGGCATGCCTCCCCTTCTACTTGCGCTATTTTCCCATTTCTTTCTTTAGCCAGGCATCCACAAAGCTTTGCAGCTCTCCGTCCATAACCGCCTGCACATTTCCTGTTTCTTCCGATGTTCGGTGGTCCTTTACCATTGTGTAGGGCTGAAAGACATAGCTGCGAATCTGGTTTCCCCAAGCTATTTGCCCATAGTCTCCCTGCAAGTCTGAAATTTTTTCCTTATTCTCGGCAATCATCAGCTCCATGAGCTTTGCATAAAGCATTTTCATGGCGACATCCTTGTTTTGAAACTGGCTGCGCTCATTTTGGCAGGCAACGACAATGCCAGTGGGAATATGCGTGATGCGGACAGCCGACTCTGTTTTGTTGACATGCTGGCCCCCCGCTCCGGAAGAGCGGTATGTGTCAATCCTCAGATCCTGCGGATCAATGTCAATTTCGATAGAGCTGTCCAGTTCAGGCATAACGTCTACGGAGGCAAAAGATGTGTGTCGGCGCGACTGGGAGTCAAAGGGAGAGATGCGCACGAGGCGGTGAACCCCTTTTTCCGCCTTGAGGTATCCGTATGCATATGCCCCCTGAAACAGGAACGCGACGCTCTTCACGCCTGCCACGTCACCTTCAAGGTAGTCCAGCGTTGTCACTTTGTATCCGCTTCGCTCTCCATAGCGCAGGTACATGCGCATAAGCATTTCTGCCCAGTCCTGCGACTCCGTGCCTCCAGCTCCTGGATGTATGGAAAGGATCGCGTTGTTTTGATCGTATTCGCCGCTCAGAAGCGTCTTGACAAAGTACGACTGGCTTTCCTTTTTTAGGCTTTCCAGGCTTTGCGACGCCTCCAGCAGCGTTTCGTCGCTGCCGTCCTCTAAGGCGAGATCCAAGAGAACCTCCACGTCCTCCGCCATGCTTTCCAGCTTTCTCAAGTCCCCCGCCTTTTGCTTTTTAGCGTTAAGCGACTTAACTGCTTTTTCAGCATTCT
>JAITGT010000072.1 GCA_031280495.1 Eubacteriaceae bacterium | reverse complement strand
CCTGGGAATAGCCCATTGCCAGCGAGTTGCACTGAATTCCATTTTCGTAAAAGCCCTTTTTCCAGGAAATCTGGGCAATCAGCATCACGCTGATGAGCGCAATTGAGAGGAAGAGAAGGGGGGTGTTCTGCGCCTGCAGCATCTCACTGTCCGCAAAGGCAGCCACAACAAAATATGTTCCAGTTACGCCCAAAAAGAAGAAGGATAGGACGTTTAAATTGGTCAGGCCGCCTTTTGCGGGGATAAGGCGTTTTCCAAGCCGGCGGAAATTGCGAATTTGCGTGTAGACATATAAGCCGGCCAAAAAGACGAGCAGAATAAGGGCAACGGTTTCAAATGTCATTTGGCTCCTCCTTGCCAAGCGAGTGGCTGTAAATCTCCCTTTGATCCAATGCGGCGGATTTTGCCGAAAATTCTCCGGCTTTAGTTTGGGACAGGGCTTTCTCAAAGATGTTCATTCGCGAATCCAGCATGTCCAGAAAGTTGAGCGCCTCTGCCTCGGCAATCATTGGAGGCTTTGGGCTTCCATACTCGCTTATGCCATGGTGCGAAAGTATCATGTGCTTGAGAAGGAGCAGCTCCCTTTCTGGGGTGCCCAGGCCGCGTGCGTAACGGTCAATGAGGACGATACCGCTGGTGATGTGGCCAAGGAGGCGGCCTTCATCCGTATAGCTGCGCACCATGCCATATTCTGCCGAATCCATTTCCACGAGCTTGCCTATGTCGTGCAGCGCAACGCCGGCAAAAAGCAGGTCTTTATTGAGAAAGGCGTAAACAGAGCATAGCGGGGCAGCAGCACGAAGCATGGAGTATGTGTGATAAAGAAGGCCGCTCTTCATGCTGTGGTGAAAAGACTTGGCTGCCGGGAAATAGAGCAGCTCTTTTTGGCGGTCCATGTAAATGGCAAGGCCGAGCTCGCGAAAAGGCTGGTTTTTTAGCGCCGTGAGCACCTCAATAATTTTTTCAAACATGCGCTGCGGCGGAACCGGCGCCGTTTCAATCAGGCCATCCAGCTCCTCATCTGTTGGGTTCGCCTCCATGAGCTCTTCGACGCGGATCTGAAGGCTTGCGTTGTATGTCTCGATATTTCCTTTGACAAACAAAAAAAGGCTTTTTCTCAACGTTTCAGTGTCTAGCCCGTTTACATCCCATAATTTCGCACTTATCTCATTATTTTTATCAAAAAATATAATATCAAGATATGGTTTTCCGTTCTTAGACGTCTTTGTTTCCAATTTTCTCACGGCGAAGATTTTTTCAACGCGCATGCCGGACTTCAGCACATAACTCGACACTCTTTTTTCACCTGTTAGATTAAATTCATAATATCTAACCTTAATTTTACATCATATTCCTATTCTATGCTATAATAGAGAAGCAAAAAACGGAGATTTCGATGAATAGCTTTGGCTTTGCACAAGACACTGACGACGCATGCGTAACCATTGTACCGAACGCTTTCATCAACCACTTTATGGTTCGGGCCCGTGGCGACTATGTGAAAGTGTATTTATACGGTCTTAAATATTGTTCAAATCCTTGCCCGCCTTTTCCGTCCAATCTACAAATTGCCTCCGATCTCAATCTTACTGAAAGCGATGTTATCAATGCCTGGAAATACTGGAAAGACCAAAACCTTATTGACATTGAGTCCGATGGCGATGGCATGTCCATCACCTATGTCAATATGATAAGCTATGTGTTTACCAGCAAAGCGAGCCGGGACAAGAAAAAAGGCAAGCAAAAAGTCGAGGAGCGCACACCCCGCATGCGGGCAATGTTTTCGGATATAGAGGCGCTAACAGGAAAGCCAGTAAACGCAGACTGCGCAACTGCGATGCTTGAGTGGATTGACAGCTACCACTTTTCTCCTGAAACAGCGATTTTGATTGTGTCGGACAGCCTTAAGCGAGGCAAAGGCGATCTTCGCTATTGGGAAAAAGTTGCTGAAGACTTTTCTAGGCGCGGCATCACCCGCTACGACGAAGCCGTCGCCTATATTCTTGAGCGTGACTCTCAAAATGCAGAACTGAGGGAAGTGCTCAATTATCTTGGGCTGTTTCGAAACCCTTCGACGCCAGAGCGCCGCGCCTTTGCCAAGTGGAAGACAGATTTTGCCTTTGACAAAGAAACCATTCTTAAAGCTTGCGACCAGGTTTCAAAACCCACTATTCAAAATGTTGACATCATCCTCACTGCATGGAATTCAGGCGAAGAGCCTGAGCGCGCGGCAAAAAGATATGTCTCCCGCTCCAACCAAAGAGTGAAGCTGCAAAATGATCACGATTACGACTTTGACGAACTGGAAGAAATTTTGTTCGGAGATTGAGTGCCCATGCTTATAATTGAGGAAATCAAAAAAAGCTTTCTTGACGAAAGGCGCCAGCGCAGAAGCAACAATATGATTGCCATGCAGCTTGCGCTTGCCAGCGCGCCTGAAACAAAGCGGCTTCTGGCTGAAAAAAACGGACTGTGGGTGCAGTGCGTGAAAGGCCAAATCTCTGAGAAAGAGTGTTTGAAAAGGGCAAGCCGCATTGAGGGAAAAATCGACGGCGCGCTGGCGTCAAGCGGGTTTGCGACAGGCCTTTTTAGCTATAAGCCTCTGTGCGGAAAATGTACGGACACTGGATACGCTAACCACAAGATGTGCTCGTGCCTAAGCCAGTACATTATCGCGCAGTTGAACCTGTCCAACACAAAGATGAACACAGAGAATTTTTCCACCTTTGATCCCACTATTTTTTCCGACGAGCCAAATGAGAAAGGCGAATCCTGCCGCTCTGCAATGGAAGCAAACCGCCAGCGAATGCTAGAGTACTGCCGCTCCTTTCGAACGCAAAGGGAGAATTTCCTGTTTATCGGCCCAGTTGGATCAGGAAAGACATTTATGTCAAACTCAGTGGCATACGATCTGGCGTCGTACGGGCGCTCTGTTATCTGCGTCACTGCCAACAGGCTAGTCACCGCATTTGATGATAGGCAGCATGGAAAAGGCTCCATTGAGGAAACCGACATTATTAATAACTGCGAGCTCCTTGTCATAGACGATCTCGGAAGCGAGCAAATAAGCGATTACACCGGAAACCTTATTTTTAATGTTGTCAACGATCGGCTTATTGAAATGAAAGACATGATTATTTCCACGAACCTAGTACTTCGCGAGCTTAACGAGCGCTATTCCCAAAGGCTTGTCTCCCGCCTGACAGGCAATTTTCATGGCGTAAAGTTTCCGTCGCGCGATATGCGCGCTCGCATTCGAAAACAAAACCAGGCATTGCCCACTCAATGAAAAAACTTCTTCTTATCATAAACCCACGCGCAGGAAAATCAGAAATAAGGGCTAAGCTGCTGGATGTCATTGACATATTTTTCAAGGGCGGCTATGAAGTGACGGTGCTCACAACCCAACAGCCTCTGGACGCGGCGCGCTTTGCAAAAGAGCGCGCGCCTTCTTTTGATATCATCGTTGCCTGTGGAGGCGATGGAACCCTCAGCGAGCTGGTCAACGGCGTTATGTCTGTTGAGAACCGCCCTCTTCTCGGCTATATACCCTCTGGCACCACAAACGACTTCGCCCAAAGCCTTTCCTTGCCTACGTCGCCTGTTGAAGCGGCAGTGGGCATTATGGAGGGGGTGCCTATGCCCCTTGATGTGGGGGTTTTCAATCAATGCAAGTATTTCGCATATGTTGCCGCCTTTGGCGCTTTTTCCGATATTTCATACTCAACCCCACAAAACACCAAAAATTTTCTTGGCAGGGGCGCTTACATCCTTGAAGGGATGAAGTCTATCCCAAGCATCCGGCCAGTAAAAACCATCTGCAGCTATAATGGGCAATGTATTGAGGAAGACGTGATTATTGGCATTGTCAGCAACTCTTCAAGCGTTGCGGGGATCCATTTGATGAATATGCCGGACGGCTCTCTTTCGGATGGCCTGCTTGAAGTCACTATAGTGCGGCAGCCTAAAACTGTTGCTGAAAGCGGCGAGATTGTCACAACTGTGCTAACAGGCGATCTGGAGGCCGCGCAAAAGGCAATTCTTACATTTAAAGCCAATGCAATCACTTTTGAGTTTGCGCGGGAAACGGCTTGGACGCTTGACGGCGAATATGGCGGCGCTGTCGCGCGCGCCGAAATTGGGATTCAGCCGAAGGCTATCTCTGTTGTCGCAAACCACCCTGAATTGACCGCCGAATAAAGCAGATTATATTTTAGTTGATATTTCTTCTTATTTTTCTTAGTAATAAACTTTGATTTTGCACTTATTTCATTTATTATTTCGTTCATTATTTAAGCATATCGAAAAACGATTGCTTTGAATGCGCCGCAGTGCTATAATGTGAGAAATGTCTTTTGGGCATAATGTCTATCATTGAACCAGCAATTCTTAGCAGAAAGGGCCTACTGTGGCACAGACAATGAGCGAATACGAATGCTTGCCGAAAAGCAAGAAGATAGATATGCACCGGACTATGCTGTTGAGCCGCCATTTTGAGCTAAAAGTCAATGAAATGTTTATGAAAGGGATGATTCACGGCACTACGCACCTTGGCATCGGGCAGGAAGCTAACCATGCAGGCGTAGGGTCAGCATTGGAAGCAAAGGACTGGATTTTTACAACGCATAGGGGACATGGCCATTTCCTCGCTCGGGGAGGAAGCGCGCAAGATCTAATGGCTGAGCTGTTTGGGCTGCCTTCTGGGGTGAACAAGGGGCTTGGGGGATCCATGCACCTAACAGACGTTGGGCACAACAACATGGGCGCCTCCGGCATAGTCGCTGGGAATGTGCCTATAGCCGTTGGCGCCGCCTTTGCCCTCAAGCGCTCAGCTTCGGGCGCAGTTGCCGTCTGCTTTCTGGGAGACGGTGCGGCAAACCAGGGCATGGCCTTGGAGTCCCTCAATCTGGCAAGCGTTTGGCGCGTTCCCATTTTGTTTTACTGCGAAAACAACCAATACGCTATGTCTGCGCCATATAGGGATTTTGCTGGAGGGCAGGACCTCCCGCTTCGTGCGAAGGCGTTTGGGCTAGAATCTGGGCGAATTGACGGCAACAGCCTGCCGGAAGTGTATGATGCGCTCAAATCAGCCCTTGCCTACGTTCGCGCAGAGTGCCGCCCTTTTTTTCTAGAGTCTGTCACTTACCGGCAACTTGGCCATTCCAAGTCCGATCAGCGCAAATATCGAACAAAGAAGGAGGAAGAGGACTGGATAAAGCGCTGCCCGATCGCCAGGAATGCAGAACATTTGGAAAGCAGCGGAGTTGCTACGCCAGACAGCCTTAGAAAGCTCAGCGAAGATGCCGCGCGCGAAGTGGAGAGGGCAGCAGAGAGCTGCCTGCGCGAAAAGGGCGGCAGCCTAAGCCTTGCGGAAGCGGAGGCGCTTGCCCGCAGCGAGCGGCCAGGCGGCGCGTTTCCCTCGCACTGCCCGTCAAGGCAGGAGTCGAGGGCGCTATGAAGATCCCCTACAGCCAGGCTATTCGTGACGCAATGCGGGAAGCAATGATGGAAGACGAGTCCGTCGTGCTTGTTGGCGAAGACATTGGGCTGTACGGCGGGTGTTTTGGCGTGTCGCGGGGAATGATCGAGGAATTCGGGCCGGAGCGCATCATTGAGACGCCCATTAGCGAGACGGCGTTTTCTGGCGCCGCTGTTGGAATGGCTCTCATGGGCATGCGCCCAATCGTGGAGATCATGTTTGGAGACTTCGTCACGCTTGCTGCAGACCCAATCATCAACCATGCGGCAAAATACCGTTTTATGAGCGGAGGGCAGGTCTCTGTGCCCCTTGTCTTAAGAACGCCGTTCGGATCCGGAACCGGCGCGGCTGCGCAGCATTCGCAAACAATGGAGGCGATGTTTCTCAACACGCCGGGGCTCAAGGTCGTTGCGCCAGCGACGCCAAAAGACGCGAAAGGCCTTCTCCGCTCTGCCATTGCCGATCCCGGGCCAGTTCTCTTTTTTGAAAACAAGCTGCTCTACCGCCAGACAGGCGAAGTCCCAGAAAGCCCTTACTCCATCCCCATTGGCAAGGCGGAGATAAAGCGCCCAGGCTCTGACATCACACTGATCACATGGTCGCGTATGCTCGACCCCTGCCTGCAGGCGGCAGACGCCCTGGAGCAGGACGGCGTTTCAGCCGAGGTGCTGGATTTGCGCACACTGCGCCCTCTGGACAGCGAAAGCATAGCGGAATCCGTCAAAAGGACTTCGCGCGCCCTCATCGTCTACGAAGCGCCCAAATTTGGAGGTTTCGGCGGCGAGGCAACAGCGGCGATCATGGAGAGCGAAGCGTTTTACTATCTGGACCACCCAGTCAAACGGCTTGCGGGCAAAGAGATCCCTGTCCCATACAGCCCAGAGCTGGAATCGTCTATCGCCCCCTCTGCCGGCAGCATTCGGCAAATGGCACTGGAAATGACAAGATGAAGCAATACGCCTTTAAGCCAATCACTCCAAAAGCGCGCAAGTTTGCCAAAGAGAATAACCTGGACATCGCCAGAATCAACGGAACAGGGGAATATGGCGCCATTCGCCTTTCTGACATAAGGCGCTCAAACGCGCAAAAGTCAAGTCCAGTGGCACGGCGCGCCGCGGCCTTCTATGGCATTGAAGTCAATGCCATCCCCCTCTCCTGTGTTCGAAAAAGCGACGTGCTGCGGGCGGCCGAAGACAAAAAGGCTGGCGCGGAAAAGTCGCGCAAGGGGCTGAATGCCGCAATTGCCGCTGCCATCTCAAACTGCGCTTCCTTTACCTTGTTTTCCGAGCTGGACGCAACAGCTTTCATGGAAAGCTACCGCCAAATCAAAGCATGGGCTGCGGAGGCTTATAATGTTCGCGTCACAGTTAGCGACATGTACGCTTATCTTGTCTCACGCATTCTGTTTTCGCACCCCAAGCTAAGCGCAGGCCATCACGGGAAGGCTGTCAGCATTGCGTTTGCGGCTGACATGCCCGGCGGGCCAATCGCGCCTGTCCTCCAAAACGCGTCTGAATCAACCATAGTTCAGCTTGCCAGAGAAAGGGTTCGCCTCCTTGAAAAATACCGCTCCAAGACCCTGACAAACGATGATCTCGCAGGCGCCAGCTTTACGCTGTCCAATCTTGGCTCAAAGCCAGTCACCTTTTTTACACCCATTCTCAACTATCCGCAAATCGCAATTTTAGGGATCGGGCGAACGGAGGAAAAGCCAATTGCCCGTTCGGGAAAGATTCTCGTGCGCGAGATGGCCCACTTCTCCCTAACTATGGACCACTACCGCGTGGACGGCATGGACGGGGCAGATTTTTTCTCCTCCCTCCAGGCAGGGCTAGGCTATTCCAGCGGCTTCTACCGATAGGCAGCCCGCGCGACTTCATGCAAGCGACAAACTTTAAGAGGTGCTTATGGGCGAATACATAGCTATGCCAAAGCTGGACATGTCCATGGAAAACGGGTCCATTGTCAAATGGCTGGTCAAAGAAGGGGATTTGCTGAACACTGGCGACAATTTCGTGGAAGTAGAGACCGGAAAGGTGTCCATTGAAGTCGACTCCACAGCAGGGGCAGGCACCGTTTTGGCCATTTACTTTGATGAGGGTGACAGCGTCGAGTGCGGCACGCCCCTCCTCTTCATTGGCAGGGATGGGGAAACGGCTCCGCCAAGGGAAGAGGCCATTTCCCAGAAATCTGGTCAAGACGCATTGCCAGCAAAAGCGAAGCCCGCGCAGCAGCCAGAGTGGGACTTTGATCTTGCTGTCATTGGCGCTGGCCCAGCTGGATATAGCTGTGCTGTGCAGGCGAAAAGGCGCGGAATGCGCGTTGCCCTCTTTGACGCGGGAGATGCGAAAGGCTTTCTACCCAGCGACGGGCGGCTGACCCTCAATGCCGCCATCGCCAAGGCACGCGCAAAGGGATGCAAATGGCCGCTTCACGCAAACCGCATAGCCGCTGGAGCCGAGTCGGCGGGTGAGAGGATTTCATACGCCACTCAATTGGGCGTCAGGCTTGTGAAGGAAGCTGCATGGCTTCCGAGCGTGCACACTGTTGCCACAAAGAGCGCTACCTACACCGCGGCCTCAATTGTTTTTGCCTGCGGCGCCCAGCAGGCAAAAGGCGCAATCAGAGGCGACGGAAGCGTCCCAGTGGCACTTGCGGAAGAGGCGCTTCGCATACCAAAAGCCCCAAAGCGGGCAGCAATTGGCAATTGCGGGGCTGTTGGCCTAGAGATTGCTTACCTTCTGCGCAGGTGCGGAACGGATGTTGCTGTGCACTGCGAAGGGGACAGCCTGCTTGAGGGCTTTGACGGAGAAGCGGAAAGCCTTTTGGCCCGGCACATGGAAGGGGAAGGCATCCAGATTCTTTACCGCTCCGCTTCCGCCTTTGCCTCCGGCGGAGCCATCTGCTTTGCAAACAGCGAAAGAATTCCTTCTGACCTATATCTGGCTGCCCCCAGCCGCACATGCTCAGGCGTTGACACCCCGCTCACCTTCGCCCGCGACGAAAATGGCTTCTATAAGGTCAACGAATTTTTCGAGACAAGCATATCTAGCGTATACGCCATAGGAGCCGCCATTGGCCGGCGCTTCACCGAACAGGGCGCAGCCCAAGACGGCAGGCAGCTTGCCGACAGCCTCTGCGGGCAGCAAAAGCCGCTCCACCTAAATGCTGTTCCAGAGTGTGTCTATGCCCCGCCTGAAGCCGCTTGGCTAGGGTTGACGGAGCGCGCGGCGAAGCTGGCTGGCATACCGGTAAAGGTTGCCCGCAGAGAGTTTCAAAGCCAGGACAGCGATGTCGGCACAGGTTTTGTCAAAGTCGTCGCCGACAGCCGATTTGATGAAATAGTCGGGGTTCACATCGTTGGAAAGGGCGCTCCGGACATTATCGCCGAAGCCGCCATTGCAGTCAACTCTGAACTCTGCTGTTCTGATGTGGCTTCAGCCTGTGCAGCGCTCTCCACCTTTTCTTTTGCCTTCGTAGCCGCTTGCGAGGAAGCCGCCTCCTATTAGCTGCTGCTTTGCCGCTGGGCTACAAATTCGATTAGGTTTCCATCAGGATCGCGAAAAAAGGCGGATTCAACTGCACCCGCCAGATCCGATCGGATGTGCTCGGGCTCTAGGCCCTGTTCCTTTAGGCGCGCCATGAATGCCCGTACGGGCATATCCAACGCAATAGACATTTCAAGACAGCCAGATATTGGATTTTTTGATGTCGGTGGCAGCTGCCTGCCCATAACGATGACTTCGATGCGAAACGTTTTTGCCAGCAGCATGTATTTCCCAGATTTTTCAATGACCTGAAAGCCTAGGCGGCGGTAAAACGAAAGGCAAGAGTTTAGATTTGCTGTGACCAGCCTAATGCGGCTTATTCTCATTTTCATAGTTGCTTGGAAAGCCTGCTTCGCCAACCCGGCCTGCTGCGAATCGGCTGCAAATGAGCCGACTCTTGCATATACCCAGCCCTTTTCCCCTTCCCAGGCGCTTGCGGGACGCCTCCCGCAAGCGCCTGTCATCCCCCCAAAGGCCTTTCAGCGCGCTGTGCCAGCAAGGCATCCTGCCCGTTGGCATACACAAAAAAAGCGGACCATGCCGACGCTGACCGTTCCGCAGCAAACGTTTGCATATTGATAAGTATAGGATACGACAGAAAAAAACAAAAGTCAAGCGGCGAAATCATGCTAAAGTGCACAGAATACTGCATATATTGTTAAAAATACAGCAAAAAAGGGCAATATGCCCTTTCTTTATTTATCCGTTTCCTGATTGCACTGGTTTTGCAAATACCATCCTGCCAGCGGATGTCTGAAGAACGCTTGTCACGACGACGCTGGCCGATTTTCCAACAAGGTTCTTAGCCCCTTCCACGACAATCATTGTGCCATCTTCCAAATAGGCAATGCCCTGGTTATGCTCCTTGCCTTCCCGAATAATTTGGACATGCATCTCTTCGCCTGGAAGCACAATTGAGCGCACAGCATTCGAAAGATCGTTTGTGTTGAGAACTTCAACTCCCTGCAGTTCCGCAACCTTGTTGAGATTAAAGTCATTGGTCACAATCCTGCCCCTCAGATCTTGTGCAAGCTTCAAAAGCTTTGAGTCCACCTCTGCGATGTCTGGGTAGTTTTTGTCGGAAATAAGGACTTCAACAGGAAGCTCTTTTTGCATCTTGTTTAGGATATCCAGGCCTCTCCTGCCTCGGTTTCGCTTCAGCGCGTCGGCAGAATCCGCAATGTACTGAAGCTCATCCAGAACAAATGTGGGAACGACGATAGGCCCTTCCAAAAAGCTGGTGCTGAGAATATCGAATATCCTGCCGTCGATAATAACGCTTGTGTCTAGAATTTTCGGGACGACAGCATGCTTTTTTGATATCTTTAGCTTCTGGGGCAGAAGCTCGTCCGGCGCATCCCGCAAAAGACGGGACTTGAGAATGGCGTCAATGTCCGACCATTTTTGGTTAAGTATGAGAAGCCCGAGATAGGCGAGCCCTACATAAATTACAAGGGTGAGGACTGTTTTGATCCAGTCAGCTATGCTGAGCTTGTAAATTGGGCTGCATATTAGGCTTGCCAAAATAAGGCTGATCAAAAGTGCCAGCACGTTGAAGAGGAGCTGGCTTAGGGAAAGGCTTCGTATGTCTTTCAGCCAGCTGTTTGACAAAAGGTTGATGGATTTGATTAAATATGAAGCCGCAATAAAGAAAATGAGTCCAATGAGCGCGGCGCCGCCTACTGTTGCCAGCCAATAAAGTATTGCGCTTGGAAAGCGGTAGCCGAAGAGCGTGTTCGAGGCGCCAAGCGAAAGCATGATTTGCATGCCGACGGCAAAGCCGGCAGCAAGAGAAATCCATCGAATTGCTTTTTTCACCTATACTACCTCCTTTCTCGCGTGGCATTTGCCCGCTTTCTTGGCAACGCTTAGCGTATTACTGTAAATCATAACAGAAAAACCTTCAAAAGCACAAAATAACGCCCATTAATTTAAACTTAATGACAAAATATACCGGAAATGATTTACAGATCCAGCGAAGGGTCAGCGTTTAGCCCCATTTCGGCGAAGTCGCCTGCAAGATATTGGCGGTAAGCAGAGGCGGCTATCATAGCAGCGTTGTCGCTGCACAGCTCCACAGAGGGGATCGTTAAGATATAGCCCGTCTCGTGGCAGCGGCGCGAAAACTCGTTTCGCAGCAGCACAGATCGGGACACACCCCCGCAAATCAGGATATGGCGCACACTGTGCAGGCGCGCTGCGCGCATGGTCTTTTCTACAAGCACGTCAACCACTGCCCGCCGAAAGGAAGCTCCCACGTCTTCGCGCACAATCACAGAGCCTCGCATCTGCGAAATGTTTAAGTAATTGAGAACCGCGCTCTTTAAGCCGCTAAAACTGAAGTCAAAGTTTTCTTCCGAAAGCTTGGGCCGGGGAAAAGTAATCGCGGATGAGTCCCCATATCCAGCAAGCTCATCCAGTTTTGGCCCTCCGGGATAACCCAATCCCAGGCTGCGCGCCACTTTGTCCAGCGCCTCTCCAGCTGCGTCGTCTACCGTGCGGCCCAATACCTCAAAGGAAGTGTACCCTTTGACAAGAACAATCTTAGTGTGCCCTCCAGATGCGATCAGGCAGATGAGCGGCGGCCGCGCTCCGCACAAAAAACCTGCAGAAATATGCCCAACGAGGTGGTTGACCCCAATTAGCTTTATGCCAAGCGCAAACGCAAGGCTTTTTGCGTAGGAGAGGCCGGCGAGCAAGGCGCCAATGAGGCCAGGGCCATATGTCACTGCAATAGCGTCGAGGGTTTCAAAGCTCTCGCCCGCTTCCGAAAGCGCCATGTCGATGACTGCTGGAAGCGCTTCCAAATGGCTGCGCGACGCAATCTCAGGAACGACCCCGCCGTATGCGGCATGAATGTCCACCTGCGTGCGCACGATATTTGAAAGAATCGCTTCGTTTGCGCTGACAGCAGCCGCTGTCTCATCGCAAGACGTCTCAATGGCGAGAATCTTTACTGTAGTCATATTATACCGTATCAGATTTAAATTTTTTGATAAATACTATAACAATTATTAGTAATAATGCATATGCTGTTGTTAGCAATGCGATAACGTGTTTGACAAAAGCGATGAAAAAGCTTAAATCCAGGATCTGTATCAAGAGGCTGCTTGCAGGAAACAGCCAGTCGTCGTTGCTAAAAAGGATTTCGTGGAATACGGTAAAGAAGCCGTTAAAATCGAGCGCCGCCCATACGCCTACTGCAGCTAGGCAAGCAAACGTCCCGTACAGCGTGTAAAGAAAAAACTTGGCGGACAGCTTGCCAAGCCAAACAACAGCAACAAGTGCAATCGCTGCCGCAATAGTCGCCCAGGCGGCCCTAAGGCGCGAAAAGCGCTGAAAAAGAAGCGCAACTTCGATCATGTGCACGTTTTCCTGGTCTCCAAAGACTTCGCGGGTTTCCCCGCCGACATCCACTGCAATGTTGTAGTCAGCTCTTCCCCCTCTTAATAGGCTTTGGGTTTCGTCCACTATATAAGAGAGGCTTTCTTTGGATAGCCCGGTCTTTTCGGATGTATTGGAATCGGCAAATCGCTTTTCGTAAAAGGAGTCGTCATAGGTAACCGCTTCAATGGACGTAAAAGCCAGTGACAGAAAGCCCGTGGCTATTAAAGACATAGAAAACAGGATCAGGGCAATTCTCTTCAAAGTTAACCTCAATTCAGCTCGCGGCGCATAATGAGCGCGTCCTCACCGTCCGAATAGTATTTTGGGCGCACGCCAAGCCCGCTAAAGCCAAATTTTTCATACAAGGCGATAGCTGCGCGGTTTGAGACGCGCGCTTCCAGCGAAAGCGCGGCAATCATCGGATTCTCGCAAAGGATTGAAATTGCCTCAGCCATCAAGGCAGTGGCCACCCCTTTTCGCCGAGACTGTCGGCGGACAGCAAGGTTTGTGATGTGCGCCTCATCGTATATATACATGGCGCAGATATAGCCATGCATTTTCTTGCCCTCTTTTGCGCAAAGTACAAGAGAGCCCTCCGAAACGACCTCGCGCAAAAACAGCGACTTGCTCCACAGTGTTGTGAAAGACTCCTTTTCAATACGGTAGATCTCGTTGATGTCAAACATGCTGGCGCGGGAAATGGCGATATCCATGCCCGATTCTAAGGCACAAGGTCCGGGTTGTCGTCCTCAGGCCT
>JAITGT010000023.1 GCA_031280495.1 Eubacteriaceae bacterium | reverse complement strand
AGTTCTGCAGCCAGGTCATCCCACGAATAAGTGGCATTGGCGGCCCTTTCCATAGCAATGCGGTACGCATTTGTCACAGCTGCAGCATAATAGGCGCTCTTCATCCTCCCTTCAATTTTAAAGGCGTCAATGCCAATCTCCATTAGGTCAGGAATTCTCCGAATAAGGCAGAGATCACAGGAATTAAAGAAGAGCGTTGACTGGCCGTCTTCAGCCACAGGAAAATATTCACCCGGCCTTTTCTCTTCCATTAGAGCGTAGGACCACCGGCATGGCTGAGCGCAGTCGCCGCGGTTTGAATCCCTGCCGGCAAGATAGGATGAAATCAGGCAGCGCCCGGAATAGGAGATGCACATCGCTCCGTGGACAAATGCTTCAAGCTCCAGGCCCTCTGGGCGGTGTTTGGACAGTTCGCGAAGCTCTTCAAAAGAAAGCTCTCTGGCAAGAACGACGCGATCCACGCCAGCCCCCTTCCAGAATTTTAAGGCATGCCGATTCAGGGCATTAGCCTGTGTTGAGAGCGTCAAGTGGAGCCGTGGCATTTTTTCATGAAGAAGCGATACAAGCCCGGCGTCTGCAACAATCACGCCGTCTGCCCCTGCCTCCTTTGCTTCGGACGCCGCCTGCAGCATTTTTGGAATGTCTTCATCGCGTGCTGAAATATTGATCGCAACATCCACTTTGCAGCTGTGCCCGTGCGCAAAGCGTATGCCTTCCTCCATTTCACCAAGCGCAAAATTCCCTGCCCTGTTTCTGAGGCCGTAGTCTTTGCCCGCCAGATAAACAGAGTCTGCACCATACAGAACGGAGTATTTCAGCTTTTCAAGATCCCCAGCAGGGGAGACGAGGGTCGCCATCGCTCAGTTGACCGCCTCCACCCAGCCAAATTTGTCTTCAAGCCTGCCGTACTGTATCCCAGTCAAGGTATTGTAGAGATCTTGAGTGATCTCTCCAATGTTGCCCCCAGCAATAGAAATAGTTTTTCCGCGGTAAGTCAGGCTTCCTATTGGCGAAACAACAGCGGCAGTTCCGGATGCAAAGCATTCATCCAAATGGCCTTCTTCGGCACTGCTAAAAACATCTTCAATGGACAGGGCTTTTTCATTTACCTTGAGGCCCTTGTCTTTTGCAATCTGAATGACAGAATCTCGCGTGATGCCTGGCAGGATCGTGCCGCTCGACAGCGGCGTTGTGTACAGTTCGCCATTGATAACAAAGAAAGCGTTGCTGGTGCCGACCTCTTCAATATACTTTTTTTCTTTTCCGTCAAGGAACAGCACTTGAGAGAATCCCTGGCGCTTTGCATTCTCATATGGCTTAAGGCTGGCAGCGTAGTTTCCGGAAATCTTCGCATCGCCTGTCCCCCCTTCGGCAGAGCGGATATAATACTCCTCCACATAGATGCTGGTTGGCTTCAGCCCCTCAGGGTAATATGATCCGACTGGCGATAAAATGATGACAAAAAGGTATTCCTTCGAAACCTTCACGCCAAGGGACGGCTCAGTGGCTATTATGAAAGGGCGAATGTACAGGCTTGTGTCTGGCTCTGTCGGTATCCAGCCGGATTCGGCCAGCAATAGCTTTTTTAAGGCGTTGAGCGCCGCCTCAACGTCGATTTGGGGCATGCACATGCGATCGTTTGATTTGTTCATTCTTCTAAAGTTGTCACGCGGCCGAAAAAGAGTTATTTTTTCTTCTTTGTCTTTATATGCCTTAAGCCCTTCAAATGTTTCTTGGCCGTAATGGAGAACCAGGGCGCTTGGATCCAGCGGAATTGGCGCATACGGCACTATTTTTGCGTCGTGCCATCCCCTCCCTTCTGTGTATTTCATAATAAACATGTGGTCGCTAAAATACTTGCCAAAACCAAGGTTCTTGAAATCCGGCTTGTCTTTTGGCTTGGCTGTGAATATTGTTTCGATCTGCATTCTTGCTACTCCTTAAGTTCGTTCTTGCCTGATCGTTTTACCGATTTTAACATTGAAGGCATAATTTGGCAATCCACAAGAGCGCTATGCAGCTTATTCGCCTCAATTCTCGCTGCCTGCTGCCTCTGTCGAGGGCTCTTTAGTGTCGACAGAGCCGTCGACGCCTTCGAGAATGACGCCTCTTAAATACTCATAGTCAAAAGATTCCAATTCTTCTTGCGTTCGCGGCAAATCGGTGCCGAACTCAAAAAAAATCACCTTAAAGATATCAACTTCGTCTTTTGTTTCCTGCTTGGACGCGGACATGTCGTAAGAGAACACTTTGTTGTCCAATCCAAAAGAGTATTCTCCTCCCTTACGCAAAGCGCCGTCTAAGTACATGCCAAGCATTTCTCGAACGATAGGGCGAATGTCAATGCTGAGATACGCTACCGTGCGCGAAGATTCATAGCGATAGCTGTCGGAACAGATAACTTTTACGTTTTCGGCTTTAGCCGTGCCTTCTATGCCGATGATAGAGGCGCCGCAGTCCGCAAAGATAACATCCACTCCCTTTTCTACAAGATCGGCAATTAGCTGCTGAGCGCGCGACGGGCTGTTATAGGAAAGCACATACTGCGTATATACGCGGATGGTGTCGCTGACGGTCTTTGCCCCTGCGGAAAAGCCTGCCATCATGGGATCGGAGTATGCGTTTTGGTAACCTCCCAGA
>JAITGT010000105.1 GCA_031280495.1 Eubacteriaceae bacterium | reverse complement strand
GAGGGACTGAAAATGTCCTACCTTTCACAAGACAGCGGGCTGGATGGATCAAAAACTCTATATGGCGCAGTGTTGGAGGGATTTGGGCATCTTGAGGAAAAGCAGCTCCAGCTTGACGCTCTTCTGGAGAAGCTGAACAGCGAAAAAGACGTCGGGCGCCTGGAAAAGCTGTCGTCCGCTTTTGCGCGTTCTCTGGAAGATTTTTCGGACAGCCAGGGCTTCTATTACCGCGATCTCGCCTCTTCTGCCCTGCGGGGCCTCGGCTTTCAGGAGGGCGATTTTAGCCGACCCGTCTCGGAATTCAGCGGAGGGCAGAAAATGCGCGCAGCGCTTGCAAAAGCCCTTATATCCGAGCCCGGCCTTCTGCTGCTGGACGAGCCGACCAACTATCTGGACACAGACAGCCTTTCATGGCTTGAAGGCGCCCTTTCTGCCTATGTCGGCGCATATATAGCCATTTCACACGATCGGTACTTTCTTGATCGGGTGGCGACAAGCATTTGGCATATTGAGAGAGGAAGCACGGCTGTTTACGCTGGCAACTATTCTGCTTACCTGAGAAAGAAGGAAAGCGACGATCTGGCCCAAAACCGGGCCAATCAGGCTGCAATGAAAGAGATAGCGCGCCAGAAGGACATCATTGCGAAGCTGAAGAGCTTTAACAGGGAAAAATCCGTTCGGGCCGCCGAGAGCCGGGAAAAGAGGCTTTCCAAAATGGAAGTGCCTGAAAAGGCATATTTCGAGCGGCAGGCAAAAATCGGCTTTCTGGAAGCGCAGTCGGCGTCGCGGGTGCCTTTGCGGCTAAAAAGCCTTTCGTGCGGATACCAAAAAAGCTCTCCCCTGATACGCGGCCTGGATCTGGATGTTGGGGCAGGAGAAAAAATTGGCATTGCCGGAAAAAACGCGGCTGGCAAAACAACGCTGCTTAAGACCATTGCGGGCGAACTGGATCCTCTCAAAGGGGAGGTGATCTTTAATGGCCGGCGAAGGGTTTCTTACATGGATCAAGAGCACGAAGCCCTCAACCTTGAAAACACTGCCCTTGAGGAGCTGTCCGCTGCGACTGGAGCGGATAGCGGAGCCGTTCGGGACGTGCTTGGCGCCCTGCAGCTCGTCGGCGACGACGCCTTCAAGAAAATTGGGAATATGTCGGGCGGGGAAAAGAGCCGCGTTGACATCGCAAAACTTATGCTTTCCTCCTCCACCGTCCTTCTTTTGGACGAGCCGACAAACCATTTGGACATACCCATTCGCGAGGCATTTGAAGAAGCCTTGCTTGGATTTGGCGGCGCGGCCCTTATTGTATCGCATGACCGCTATCTTCTTTCAAAGATTGCTGAGCGCATGGTCTTTTTTGAAGGAGGGAGCGCCTATATTTACGATATGCCGTATGAAGAGGCCGTTGAGGCGCATTCAGCCCGCTTTGGTGCGCGGAATGCGCCTCAGAAGGAAAGCCAGAAACAAAAGAAAGCAAATGGCTATGAAAGCGGGCAAAACGAGGGAGGTCACCCTGCGAGCAAAAACGAGCTGTTCCGCGCGCGCAGGCGCCTAGGCGAGCTTGTCCCGCTGCTTGAAAGAGAAGAGGAAAAAATACGGGAAATTGAGTCTTCAATGGAGGAAGCCGGATTTTTTCGGGATGCCCAAGCAGCGAACATAGCTATAAAAGCGTTGGACGAACTGCGGCAAAAACATGCGGAACACGAAGATGAGTGGCTTTCCCTTACATATCTGCTGGAAGGGGAAGCCTAATACGGCTCCAAGAACAGACTGGCGGGAACAGGTTTAGCAATGACTGAGATCTCTGACGCCATTGCGTTGAAAGCTTCGTACAGAAATGCTGGCCCATTTGCTGGCGGCAGATCTTTGGCAAAGGACTCAATGGATCCTTCAGTTTTTTCGAGCTTTCCCACCTCTTCTGCGTATGGGATCCCATACTGGGCAAAAAATCCGGAAATGTAGTTTTCATCCAGCCTTGCTTCCCGCCCGGGCGGCAGAAAATGGCGAAACGAAATTGACTGGATCTCTCCGCCCAGGCATACAACATTCAGCGTAAAGACCTGCCCTGTCGCATTGTCTTGGTAAAGGGCTTTGTATTCATACTTGAAATTCACTGCTACTGGTTTATCGTATGCGACTAGCTTTAGGGCGAGGGCTTTTGCAAGGGCGCGGAAATCCCTGGCATATTCGGTCTCAGGGGCCGCTATGTCTACAGAGTCTGGATCCTGGTTTTGAATTAGCTCATTTGCCAGCTTTTGGCGATCCGAATTTAGCTGCGCAAGCTTTTCTGAGGAGGTAAATTCGGTGGATGCGGAAAGCCTTTGCCCGTCAATGGAGAAGTAGTCAAAGCTGGCTTTATTAATAACGCCGCCTGAAACATATATCTGAAGAGCGGGTGCGAACCCGCTGTCGGAGATATAGCTTCCGTATGCAATGTAGGATCCGTCCGTGTAAGCGTGCTTGAGCCTTCCCACCTCGATTTTTCCGTTTTCGTCTGCAAGGGATTCGCCGCTGCAGGCAATTAAGGCAATAGCGAGGGCAAGGCAGGCAAACGCTGCTGTGTTACGCGCCAAAGCAGCTGTTTCCTTTCCTGTTTTTTTGCGCGGCGACCCGCGCCCATTCAGTAGAGGCAAACGCGAAAACGCTGCCTGCGGCATAATGCCAAGAAAGGACAATGAGAAAAAATGCAGAAATTTTCTTACAAAACTGTGGGCACCTGCTCAACGCAAATCAACTTTGAAATTGAGGACGGCATAGTGCGCGATGTAGTGTTCTACAATGGATGCGACGGAAATCTCCAGGGCATCTGCAAGCTCGTCAAAGGAAGGCCTGCCCGCGAGGTAATTGGCCTGCTAAAAGGGATTAAGTGCGGCTACAAAGCTACGTCATGCCCGGATCAGCTTGCAAGGGCGCTTGAGAGGGCTATTTCCCCGGCGCCGGAAGGGGAAGCCGCGCGATAGGGAACGCGGCCTTCGACTAAATTGTATCCTTGATGCGGGAATACATAACGACAAAAGTTTCGGTTGCGCCAAAAATCTGTGTTCGCTCAAGCAGGTTGGCAAGGTGCTCCGTACTGTCGACAAAGGCTTTGACAATCAGGGAGTGCTGGCCCGTTACATAATAAAACTCGCTGATTTCTGGCGACTCGTCAGCAAAACCGACGAATTCGCCATATCGGCTGGCAGGAATATCTAAATTAATGAACACAGTGATGGCATGGCCGAGCTTGGCTCGATCGATGACTGCCTTGTAGCCTGTAATCACTCCGCTCATCTCCAGCCTCTTTACCCGCTCAGCGACAGCTGGCGCAGAAAGCTTAAGCTCGCTGGCAAGCTCTTTCATTGTGATGCGCCCATTTGTGTTTAATATTTCAATGATTTTCCTATCCGAAGCATCCAAAACGAAGCCCTCTCTGCTATTTTTATTTATTATATACGAAATTATCATAAAAGTCATTACCTTGTCGGAATTATGTAAGGCTTCGCGCATCTGCCCCAGCAAGAGACTGGGGGAAAGCGGAAGCAATCAAGATTACCTTGTCCTCTGGATGCTGCGTTCCGAAAGCGCCTTTCGGGTATGCACGCCAGCCGCAGCCATCCATGGCGATAAAGAGCGTTTTCTGCAAACGACTGCGCATATAAGAGATTTGCGGCAATAGTGCGTTGCAGCCCTCGCATTGTTTGTAACATATAAGGCACAGCTTTATTTCTCCGGCATCTCGATGGGGGACAGTGTGACCGAAAAGTGAAAATCGCAAGCAATTCCTGTTGTTCACGTAAAGTTTTTTTGTTACTATATAACCAGAAATCATTGGCAATAGAAAAAATGCTTAAATATTAGAGGCGGCAATGGCAAACCTTGTAATATACATGCTTGGCAAATTCATGGTCATCGCGGATGGCCAGGATATCATACAGTATCTGGGAAGCTCAAAGAAAAAGGTAGAGCTTTTGGCGTACCTTATCCTCAACAAGGAAAAGAACATTTCCGCCTTTGACCTATACGACATGCTCTGGCCGAACGATGAAAACTCGAATCCAGAAAGCTCTCTGAAAACCCTGATTAGCCGATTGCGCACTAACTTGTCCGCTTTTGACCTAAGAAACGCTATTGTTACGAAGCGGGGATTTTACTCGTGGAATGATGATCTAGATGCGGACATTGACGTGTTTGCGTTTGAAAATCTCTGCGCCGAAGTGCAGATGGCTGAATCCTTGACCAAGGAAACGGAAGAGAGGTTTCAGGAGGTGCTGGCACTTTACCAGGGCGATCTTCTCCCTAATTCCAGCCTTGACTCATGGGTAGTCCCTAAAAGCATGTACTACCACAACGCCTACCTAGAGGCAGTCCAAAAGTATGTCGCTCTTCTCAATGCCGAAGGGCGGTATTCCGATGTCGTGCACGTTTGCCGAAAAGGGCTGGATATTGACGCATTTGACTCGTCCCTTAACCTTTCCCTTATGACGGCGCTGCTCAAGATGGGAAAGAGCCGTGAAGCGCTGGCGCAGTATAATTGCACCACTGGGCTGCATTACACATACCTGGGCATGAACCCTTCCGACGAAATTCTGGATTTTTACAAAAAGCTCATCAGGATAGAGAGAGCCTCTGGCTCCGATATTGACATAATCCGCAAAGAGCTCTGGGAAGAGGACGAAGCGGAAGGCGCCTTCATCTGCGAATACGCGATATTTAAAGACATCTATAAGCTAAACATGCGCAACCTAAAACGCCTTGGGACTTCTATGTTCCTAGCGCTGATCAGTGTGGACGCCATTGACAACAAAACGCCAGATTTTCTTCTGTTGGACAAAATTATGTCCATTTTGCGGGACACGCTCAGAGACAACCTGAGGCGAGGCGACACAGTGTCGCGCTATTCCCCCTACCAATTTGCCATTCTTCTGCCTACGGTCAACCACCAAACTGGGCAGACAGTGCTCGAGCGAGTTAAGAAGGAGTTTTACAAGAAGTGTTCAACTTCTCAATTTGTCATTAATTTTAAGCTCAAGCCAATCAGCATGGAAGAATAGGAAAAGCAAAGCCGCCTTCGCCCAAAATGGGCAGGCGGCTTTTTTGCGCATTTCCAGAATTCGGCCTTTT
>JAITGT010000087.1 GCA_031280495.1 Eubacteriaceae bacterium | reverse complement strand
GTCAAATGCGCCTGCCTGATAGACAACGCCTGAAATGGAATTCGGAAACTCTGGGTGATCGACGCGGTTTAGGATAACTGCGCCGACGGCAACCTGGCCCTCATATGGCTCTCCCCTGGCTTCGCCGTTAATGCAGCGCGCCAGCATCATGACGTCTGAGTCGTTTGAAGAGGCGTTTGAGCCGGAGCCCGATCCCCCAGACGAGCCGGTTGGCTGCGGAAGCCCGAGGGCGGCGAAGGTTGACTTGCCGACCTGCCCGTCCACCTTCAGGCCGTTCTTTTGCTGGAAAAGGCGCACCGCCGCCTCTGTTTTGGCGCCGTAGCTTCCGTCAACGCTTCCTGAGTAATAGCCCCAGCTTTTAAGGCGCGTTTGTATTTTTTTGATTGTCTCTGCATCGGCCGATCCAGGCTTGATGGTCGTTGCATAAACAGCCGACGCGATCGCCATCAGCAGTACGCACACAATAGCGGCAATGGCCAGCTTCTTTTTCTTGTCCATATATCCCCCTTCTTTTTTAACTAGTATTTCTACTCAAGCCCTTTTTATGCGCATAAGGAAAAGCGAAGGGGAAATCGGCCATGCTATAATTCTATAAAGAGAGAAGGTGCGCCATGGCGAATTGGGAAGGCATGCGCCTGCTGAAAAAAGGCGTGACGGAGGGGGCGGCGATGGTTGTCGAAAGCCTCCTAAATTCCTGCGATATCTGGTGTTTAGTCGAGCGGGCGGGGGTTGGCTCTGATCTAAGGGCCGTCATAGGAAGCGTTGCCTCGCCGCTTTGCAGCGTGTATGTGAAAGAGGAAGACTGGGAGAGCGCAAAAAGCATTGTGGACAGCATTTCATACGGGCCGGGCGCCTTCGCAAAAGAAATGCCGCAGAGCTAGGAAAGGCGGCTGCCCTGGTTTGGCAGCCGCCTCATTGGCGCAAGCGGGGGCAATGGCGAATGCTAGGAATACAGCCTGTCCCTTATAAGGCGAATGCACTCCGGATCCGAGCCGCAGCACCCGCCCAGAATTTTTACGCCCTTTTCATAAATGGCAGCGACGCCGTCCGCAAACGCCTCTGCCTCCATTGCATAAGCGGCCCCGCTTTCGGAATACTCAGGAATGCCCCTGTTTGCCTCGCAGAAGACAGCGCACCTGCCTCCCGCCGCTTCCTGCAATTCCTCCGCCATTTCCGCCATTGCTAGCGGAGCCACCGTGCAGTTCATGCCAACAGCGTCCGGCGAGGCGGAAGCAACGCTCGCAATGGCATCAAACAGGCTTTCTCCTTTCCAGCTTTTGCCATTTTCCTGAAATGTCATTGAAGCAAAAATCGGCGCGTCCGTTAATTCGCGGGCCACTCGAATGGCGGTTATGAGCTCTTCCGCATTGGAGAATGTCTCAAAGAAGACCGCGTCAACCAGCCCCGCGACCGGCTCAATGCGATCGCGGAAGAATTTTTCGCTTTCCTCCAGCGGCTCCATAAAGCCGTATGGGGCAAGGTTAAGGGCAATATAGCGGCCTTCGAACCCTTGCCGGGCCGTCTCCGCGACGCGAAAGGCAGCGCTCACAGCCTCCTCAGCGCTCCTTCCAATGGAAGCGAGAATCTGGTCGGTAATGGAAAACGTGTTTGTCAAAATGAGCTCAGAGCCTGCCTCAAGATAAGAGCGCTGGATGGAAGCAACAGCGCCCGGATCCGTAAAGTTGGCGGAATAGACGCCAGAACCGCGAAAGCCCCGCGACATGAGCAGGGCTCCCATGGATCCGTCCAAAAGCATCTTCGGGCTGTCTTTGAGCCTAGCCTTTAGTTCGAGTTTTCCCACTGCAATATACCTGCCTACCTAAATCTTAGTGTGGCCTTTCTCACGCGCTATACCACAAAAACTAGAACTGTGCCCAGCGCAATGAGATAGGCTGAAAAAACGGCGATCGATCCGTCTCGGACGATTTTTCGAAACAGCGCGATGGAAGCTATGCCGCAGGCGAGCGAGGCGGCAAAGCCGACAGCGACAGGCAGAACATTCACATTGCCTATCATCTCAAAAATATCTGAAAATTCCAGCAAAAAGGATCCCAAAATTGCGGGAACCGCCATCAGAAACGACATCTCCAATGCGTCTTCCTTTTTTAGCCCGCAAACAACGCCGCCCGTCAGCGTCGTGCCGGAGCGTGTAATGCCGGGCATAATTGCCGCCATTTGAAAGATGCCGACGGCAAAAGCGCGCAAAGGGCCCATCTTTTCAATCACCCCCTTGTTGCCCCTGCCCATTCGATCCCCAACCAATAAAATGAGCGCGGAGGCATAGAAAGAGACAGTCACTATATATATGGAAGAAAAAGCGCTCTCGACAGCATCGTTAAAGAGCACGCCTACAATGCCGGCGGGAACAGACGCTATGATTATGTACAATATATAGAAACGGTACTTGCTAGACGCAAGGCGCGGGCCCCGCAAACGGGCAATATCCCAGCACATCGCGAAAAATTCGCGCAGGACGCCAAAGCAGGCTTCCTTGTAGGCAATTAGGATGGACAGGAGAGTTCCCAGGTGAAGCACGATGGCAAAAGCAAGGTTTCCTTCCTCTATGCCAAACAAGTGCTGCACTACAACCAAATGCCCTGAGCTTGAGATAGGAAGAAACTCCGCTATGCCCTGAACGATTCCGAGGACCAACGCTTCCCAAACACCCATAAACCAGTTCCCTTCTGCTATGGCGCGACGCCTTGAATTAGCCACTATATTGTATCACACGGACCGCGCCTCTCGCCATGCATCAGCGCCGGCAGGCAATTGTTTTGCTTTCTTTCATGCAAAAGGAGGCTTTGCGCCTTTGCCCTTTGCCGGCGCGCCTTAATGGCAATATCGAATTTGTTGATAGCAATTGATATTGCGAATGCGTTTTGCTAAAATAATGCATCCACAGTGCGAAAAGAGGCGGGCGGCGCCACGGAGCAACGCCGGCAAGCCACAGATTTGCCGCTTATGGCCCAGCCGCGCGCGCCCTCGAAGCATGCATGGCATGCCCTCTATTGCCCTGGGATGCGCCTTTTTCTTGCCGCCTCAAAGCAGACCCAGGCGAAGCGGCGTGCGCCGCTCCAAAAGCTTTGCTCTCCCGCTCTTCGCCTAGCCAGGCATATCCCCGCACCACGCCGCTTTCGCCCACGCAAATCTTGCATAGCTCTTTGAATTGGGCGCCCCTTTGCCAAAACTGCGCGCCCATTCCCCTTTTCCACGCAGCCCTTATGCGCCGCCTTCCCCAAGCCCTTCGCTTTTCTTCGCCTGCCCATGCATCCAAAGAAAGCGAAGAGAGATGGCAGGCTGCCGGGAAGGGCAAAGCGGCGCACAGGCAAAAGAGGCACAGCCATTTTGGAGAGCCTGCATCCCTAGGCAGAACAGAGCGCGGGCAATGCTCCCGCTTATTGCGGCCAAAGCAGGCCGCATGGGCCGCTTGAACGAAGCAGGCATGAAAAGGCGCCAAAAATGGCGCAGAACTATCGGCTGCCAGCAACATATTTGCGCCTGCCGGCAAGACTGCTTGCCTGGAAGGCAAAAGGAGTGAATCGCGCACATGAAGTACAGGGAATTTCAAGGCAAGCAAATCTCTCAGCTCGGATTCGGCGCCATGCGCCTGCCAACGGACGGGGAAGGGTGGACAGCGCCCATCAACACCAAAGCGACAGAGGAAATGATCCTTTGCGCCTATGAAAACGGCGTGAACTATTATGACTCCGCCTATGTATACCATGGCGGCAACAGCGAAAAAGTGATTGGCGAGATCTTCAACCGCAACAAAATTCGCGACAAAATCAACATAGCCACAAAGCTTCCGACAATGCCCCAGTTTATTGAGGGCGACTATAACGCTTTCTTTAATGAGCAGCTTGAAAGACTTGGTACAGATCACGTTGATTTTTACCTAATCCATTCCCTTGAGGCGCAAAAGTGGGAGGATCTGAAGAAACATGGCGTGCTTGAGTTTATGGACAGCCTGAAAAAGTCTTCAAAGATATCGCATATTGGGTTTTCCTTCCATGACTCTTACGACAGCTTTGTCAAAATCCTTGGCGACTATGACTGGGAATTCTGCCAGATTCAAATGAACTTCCTGGACGTTGACGAACAGGCCACTCTCAAAGGCTTGGAATACGCCTACGAAAAGAAAGGGATCAAAGTCGTTATCATGGAGCCGCTGCGCGGCGGAAAGCTCCTCGGAATCGGCGGGGCTGAGCTCGACAAAATTAAGGCTGAGACCGGATACAAAGAGGAAACTGCGGCAAAGGCCGCGTTCAATTTTTTGTGGAACCGCCCTGAGATCCTAACGGTCCTCAGCGGAATGCACCGCCTCTCCGATGTGGCAGAAAACGTCAAGAGCGCTGGGGAGGCGGAAGTTGGGGGGCAGAGCGAAGTGGAAAAGGCATTCCTGGCCCGCCTCAAAGAATATATTGAGTCGAAGCCGTCCATCTCCTGCACCGCATGCCGCTACTGCGTGGAAGGGTGCCCGCAAAACATTGACATCCCAAGGGCGTTTTCTTCCTACAACGAGGCTGTCGCTTTTAATGCCGTCAAAGAAAACGCAGGCATGACAAAAGCGACAAACCCCAATGTGGGCAACTGCGTGGAATGCGGCCAGTGCGAAGAAGTGTGCCCGCAGCACCTTCAGGTGCCCGAACTGCTGAAGAAAGTGTGCGAACTCTTCGAAATCAAGTGAGCAGCCTGGCAATCGTTGGCCTTGGGGCAGAGAATGGAAGCGATCTGAGCGCCAAAAGCGTCGTCCTTCTTCGGGAAGCGGACAAAGTGCTCCTTAAAGAAGGCAGCTCCCATGCTCTTCTGCTTCACAGGCTTGGGGTTGGCTTTGAGTGCGTCCCTTCTTCACAGGCACTGAAAAAAATCGCGGAGGGGCTTCAAAACAGCCCCTCCGCCTCCGTCTGCTACTGCGTCGCCCCCGAACCTGGCGCGGAAGAGGAAAAACTTCTCTTGCAGCTAAAAGAGGAAGCCGCTTGCGGCTTTTCGGCTCGATCGGAAACCGCGCTGCGCTCCGGCGCCTTTGAAAGCCTGGAAAGCGCTTTTGCGCAGTTGAGGGGAAGCAACGGCTGCCCTTGGGACAAAGCGCAAACGCACGAAAGCCTAAAGCCTTATCTCATTGAGGAATGCTACGAGGCGCTGGACGCCATCGACGCGCGCAGGCAAAGCGAACTGAAAGAGGAATTGGGGGATGTGCTCCTTCAAATCATGCTGCACTGCCAAATTGCCAAGGAGGAGGGGGCATTTGACGCATTTGCCGTCTGCCGCTCCCTTGAGGAAAAAATCGTGCGCCGCCATCCGCATGTCTTTGCAAACAAAGCGGCGGTCGATTTAGAGAAGGAATGGGAGGAAGCAAAGGCTGTGGAGCGCTCCTATGCATCTGAAGCCGAAAAGCTCTCCTCCGTGGCAAAAAGCCTTCCGGCGGCAATGTACGCGCAAAAGCTCCAACAGAGGGCGTCGCGCGCTGGCGTTGGCCCTGCCGGCGCCAAAGACGCTGCCGAGCGCTTAATAGAAGAGGCAGCTGCGCTGATCGAATCCTTGTCCGCCGGGGATAAGGCGAATATGGATTCTGCAAACGGCGCTCTTCTCTTTAGCGCTGTCAACGTTTGCATGCTCGCAGGGTGCGACGCTGAGAGCATTCTCAAAGCGTCATGCAACGAATTTATTTATCGTTTTTCAGTGATGGAGCAATTGCTTATAAAAGATGGGAAAAATTTTGGCAATTTGTCGTTTCATGAATCTGAATATTATTGGGAATTGAGTAAAAATAATATATAATCTCAAAAAACCTATTGATAAATGGCTTAGTTGCGTGTATCATTTAAACATCTTTACTCATTTCAGGGAGGAATATATGAACAAAGCGGAGCTAATCGCTGCTATGGCTGAAAGGGCTGAGCTGTCCAAAAAAGATGCCGAAAAAGCGCTGACTGCATTTATAGACACAGTAACTGACACACTGAAAGAAGGGGAAAAAGTTTCCTTAGTTGGTTTTGGCACTTTTGAAGCCCGGGAAAGGGCCGCCCGCGTCGGCATCAATCCACGGACAAAAGAAAAAATGAATATCCTTGCGACCAAAACCCCGAGCTTCAAAGCGGGCAAGGCATTCAAGGAAGTTCTCAAATAGCCATTGAAATTTATATATCCGCACCAAGCATAAGGGCAGACATGTCCTTTTTTAGTGTCTATGGCAAAAAACAAGGATAATTCAGAGCTGCGCCCGCCAATAGGCGGCGGCGTTGCCCAAGAATCGAAGACAGGAAAGAAAGCGGCCGTTTTGGCAATGCTGCTTGCAGCGGCCTTCTTTCCGACAGCGGCAGAGGCGGCCGAGGCGCCCCAATACACCGTTGAGCGGGCATTTGAGAGCTTTGCGTACGAAAGCGTCAGCGGGCCTCTTCCCTATAAGGAAGCGCTTGAAGTCTTCTCGTCTTTAGGCGATCCGGATTTGGTGCTGCGGGACGCATCCGGAAAAGTATGCGCGATGAAAGGCGGAATTGCGATTTCAGACGCTAGCGAAGCGATCCTCGTCTTTCAGACAGCCTTTGCCGGAGGGACTGCCGCCTACATTGACAATGGGGAAGTGATGGCTTACATCGCCCCGCAAGGCGAAAGCGGCGCCCTCGTCTCCGTTGCCGGGTACAGCGGCGTGGCAAGCCTGGACGGCTTGACGCTCGTGCCGTCTGCGTTCTGCCAGTTTCGAAACAAGATCGGCCGAATTTCGGAAAGCTACTATTACAAGAGCAAAGAAGGGGATCTCGTTCATGCCATCAGCTATGCGCGCGCAGATCGGAAGAGCACGTATTTTTACCATCTGCCAATAGACCGCGCGCCTGGCTTTATGGAGCATGGCATGCGCTACTACTCCCTTGACGGCAAAGATTTTTTTGGGAGCCCGGAAGATGCGGTCGCCGGAAAGCGGAGGGCAGGCCGACACCTCGTTTATTACCAATTTCTTTCCTTTAGAAGCGTGACTGGATATGGGCCGGAAGACTTGAAAAGCTATCTGGATGAAAAGGACCGGGAGCGAAGCGCAGGCTCGCCATCTGCATACGTTGGCGCAATTCAGTCTTTTTTTCGCGCACAGGCAACTTTTGGCGTAAACGCGGCGATGGAATTTTCTTTTGCAAACCACGAAAGCGATTTTGGGCACAGCTGGCTGGCAGCTGACCGAAACAACTTCTTTGGGGTTGCCGCCTATGACAGCGGGATTGCTTCGGCCCGCGCGTACGCGACAGCGGAAGAAGGCATCCTCTCCCACTCCGAAAGCGTTTTGAACCGATCCTACTTTGACGCATATGCCTATATAGACACAGAGCTGGGCGACAGCTTTTACGACGTGCCGGCAAGGGACAAAGGCTATATTGCCAGCTACGAAGGCGACAGCCGCTATTTCGGCGCCTATCCGGGCAATAAGGCGACTGGCGTCAACGTGCGCTATGCCTCTGATCCCTACCACGGCGAAAAAATCGCCGGCCATATGTATGCCCTGGACAAATGGCTCGGAATGAAGGACTATCGCCGCTACACAATCGGCCAGCTCAAAAGAGGCGCGGCTGCCTACGCTTATCCCTCAAAGGGCTCTTTTGCCCTCTATAAGTACACAAGCAAGGATCCGGATCGCGCTGGAGGGCTTCTCAGCGAAACGCCGGAAGACATTTGCGTGACCGTGATCGGGGAATGCGGCGCATACTATCAAGTGCTCTCGGAAATGCCGGTTTCCCGAAACCGCCGCGCCTCCAATATGTGGGCCTACAACCGCTCTTATTCGTTTGCCTTTGTGCGAAAAAGCGACGTTTCGATCGAAATTCGCGGATCGGGCCCACTAAACAGCAGGCGCGCCATATTGGCGTCTCTCAGGCTTAGCGACTAGCGCGCGATGAGGGAAAAGCCTATTTTTCTCGCTTCTTCGAGGTCTTTGGGGAATTGCTCTTTCCTTCTCTTCCTTTTCTTCTCTTCGCTAAAGTTGCCAGAGTCGTATTTGGAGTAGTCGTCAAATTGGAGCGTGTCCGTGGCGGCGTACAGCGCTGCTTTGCCGTGGAAAATTCGCTCCAGCATCCCCTTATGCCCCTCAAACATTGGCCAGTACATCTTTTCGACAGCCTCTTGGGGGGCGTTAGTTGTGTAAAAAAGCCCAAAGGAAATCTTCCCTTTAAACGGGTCAGGAAAGTTGCCATAAGAGATGTTCATGAAAGTCAGCCGCTCAAAAAAGTTTCGAAACAGGCCCGTCACGTCGCTGACGTAAATTGGGGAGCCGACAAAAACGGCGTCTGCCTCCATGCAGGAAGCCAGCACAGGCCCTAAATCGTCGCGCACAAAACAGAATTTCGTCGTTTCGCCGTTTTCGCCCAGTTTCTTGCACCCAAAACAGCTGACGCATCCAGAAAACTTTAGGTCAATGAGGTTTATGAGCGATGTCTCCGCGCCTGCCTCGCCTGCGCCTTTCAGCGCCGCCTCAAGCAGCTCAGCCGTATTCTTTCCTTTTCTGGGGCTTGCGTTAATAGCTATTGCCTTCATTGCATTGCCTTTCTTTTGTTTCCCTGAATTTTACTTCACTCTGTTGCGGCTGTCAATGCGAGCGCATGCAAACGCAGCCATTGCAGGCATGGCACTAAGGCGGCGCCTGCCTTTCCCTCCCCGCGCGAGCTTTCGGCTGGGCAGGCCAACACGCGAACGCTTTGCATGGCCGATCTCGCTATGGGCAGATGCGCCGCATGAGAGGCCAAATCCATAACGACATGGCGCGCCCCTTGTGAAAGCCAGGCTAACAAAGGGTGTATGGGGCGCGGATTCCAGAGTTTGCGCATATTTCATGGCATAATTCCCCATTTCCATTGAATTGTTATATTTTTTGTATATATCGACAAAAGAAACGCATAATAAAGCCACCAAATAAACACTAAGGAAGGTAAGCAATGAAAACAGCGAAGCCTACTACAAAGAAAGCAGCTTCGAAAGCGCCGCCTTCTTCCCCGAAGGCGCCCACAGCAAAATCTGCAGCTTCGGCGAAGGCAAAGGCGGCCAAAGCCCCTGAAAACAAAACAAGCAAAACTGTTTCGAACAAGGCGCCGTCTCTTATAGCCGCCATGGGAAAGGCAACAGCGAAAGCGGCTTCAAATAAATCTGCCACTGCTAGGGCGCAGGCCTCAAAAACCAGCATAGCGAGCAAGTCCGAAGAAATGAGGCCGATAAGCCGATCCATGAACACGCTCAGCTCCATTCCGAAATATACGCCCAACGCCAGAAAAATTACTGCGCTGGTGCGCAGAAGCGGGAAAGTGACGGGATACCAGTTTGCCGACGGCAGCGTCCTAAACAAAACTGAGGCATTGCGCCTTGCCAAAAAGGGCGGCATACAGGGGGTCGGCATTGCCAAGAGAAACGGAACAGAATACCTCAAAACTCTCCCAGACGGCTCCACCAAAACAAACTTGACCAATCTGCCCAAAGTCGCTCTTTGAGCGCCTCCCAATATGGGCCATGCCAAGGCCGGCTGAATGCTGCCCTTGGCCTTTTTTCGCGCATGGCATGTTTTTGCATGCTCCAGCGTTTTTTTTTTGCTTTGCGCAAGCCCTGCCTGCGCGCATCCGCAAATGCGCGGGCCGCGCCTTCAGCCCTCCTCATTTATTTTCGCCCGTGCGCTTTGCCTGCCTGCGCTGACCGCTCTTTCGCCAAAAAAAGCGCCTTTGACAGGCGCTAATGGCATCATTTCATAAAAAAAAGTGACCCATCAGGGGCTCGAACCCTGGACACCCTGATTAAGAGTCAGGTGCTCTACCAACTGAGCTAATGAGTCGTCAACAAAGGATATAATACAGAATTGCACGGAGAATTGCAATACGCAACGCGATTATCTCTGAGTTTTTTTGCGCGGCGCATCGCACATCAGGGCTCATCGCAAAGAATGCGCTCGGGCAGCGCCTGGCGGATCCCATGCACGCTTATTGGCAAACTCTATTAGGAAGGGCAAATTGCGCAATGGCGGGGCAGCCGAGAGAGGGCGCAAAGCCAAACGCCTCATGGATGGCATTGGGCGGCGGGCCCGCCCAATGCCATTGCTGATTGCGCACAATCGCTCATGAACAGCATTAAAGTGGGCCTGTATAAGCGGCTGGCCAGTTTGCGCGCTCCGCTCCGCCGCGATTCTGGGCCCAAAGCTCTTTGCCTGGACGCCGCCTGCGCGTTCAAGCAGCGCAAGGGCTTTCGCTTGAGCGCCTCACCTGGAGCAAAACAGCCTCTTTGCTGTGGCCTGAAGCGGCATCTGCCTTAACGCTGGAGGCGTCAAGGCTGCCTTTCAAAGGCCAGCGTCGCTGCATATCCGTCATATGCTGCATGGGTGTTCGGGAAAACGGCTTTAGCCGCCTGGATGAAGTCTTTCGGGCGCTTGACAGCCGGGCTGTAGTGGGTCAGCCACAGCTCCTTTGCCGCTGCTTCCTTTGCAAGGCCGGCTGCTTCAAGAAATGTCATGTGTTTGTATTTTTTCGCGTTTTCTCCGCTTGCCTCGTCTCCGTACATCCCTTCGCACACAAACAAATCCGCTTCTTTTGCGTTCTCCGCAATGCTTTTGCATGGGCGGCTGTCTGTGCAGTAAACCACTTTCAGCCCGCGCCTTTCTTCGCCCAAAACCATGTTCGGGCTTAGAATGCGCCCCTCGCATTCCACTGTTTCCCCCTTTTGAAGCCTGCTCCAGAGTTTCTGCGGGATTTGCTGCTCCATTGCCCTTTGCGCGCTAAATTTTCTCCCCCTTGGCACAATGAGCGCATAGCCATAGCAGTCCAGGCTGTGGTCAACTTTGAATGCCCTAATGGAAAAGCCTTCGAATCCAAACGCTTCGCTGTCGCCGGCAATTTCCCTGATGCGCAGTGGAAAAGGCAAGTGCGGCGCAATGGCCATAAGGCCGTCCACCGCTTTCTTAAAGCCAGGAGGGCCGGCAAGGAACAGGGGATCGGTGCGGTCCGCGTTTCCCATTGTCAAAAGAAAGCCCGGCAAGCCGCTGATGTGGTCGGCATGGCAGTGCGTGATGAAGATGGCGTCAATGGGGTTGGGGCTCCAGCCCGCTTTCCGCAGGGCAATTTGGGTCGCCTCTCCACAGTCAAAGAGGACAGACTTGCCAAAGCAGCGCAGCGCCAGAGAAGTAAGGAATCTGTCCGGAAGAGGCATCATCCCGCCTGTCCCGAGAAGGCATATGTCTAGCATTTTTGTCCGCGCCAGGAATGTGCAAGAACGCCGCGGCTGCCCTTGGAGAGCATATTGCCGCTGCGCCAGCCATTGGCGGCTTCCCCCTTTGCCATTGTTGTCTGGTTAAGCGCAAAGCGGGCGCTATCTTTATCCGGGCAAAACTGGCTCTAGCGCAAACACTCGATCCCGCTTTGCTTGGAAAAGGCGCCCCATCCAAACGAACCCATTTGTCTATTGAGAGATGACCCTTTCCCATGATTCTGAATAGACAGATACGAATTCGCCCGGATCCTTAAATATTTCGCACCTGTCAAGCACATCCTGGGGCGCAAAATAGACTTCATTGTTCGCCCAGTCTGTATTGCGAAGCGCTGGCTCAATATTCTTGTTTGGGGTCGAATACATCACTTCTGTGGTATTCTTCATAGAAATATCATCTCTGCATAAAAAATTGATATATTTTTCGGCCAATGCCTTATTCTCCGAAGACTCAAGGATTGCGGCGCTGTCAAACCACTTGTTAGACCCCTCTTTCGGGACGGAGTATGCCAAATCGGGGTTTTGCGACATGGAATACACAGCGTCTCCCGAATATGTGACAGCCATGGCAGCCTCGCCTCCGATCATCATGTCCTGAATATAGTCCGTGTAATAGGCGAGGACTAGGGGCTTTTGCTGGACAAGAAGCTCTTCGGCTTCCTTAACCTGGGCTCTGTCGCGCGTGTTCATCGAATAGCCTAGATATTTCAGCGCAACGCCTAGAGAGTCTCTTTGCGAGTTGTACATAACGATCTTTTTGGCATACTTCTCGTTCCACAAAATGCCCCAGCTGTCCACCGGATCCTCTACCATTGTTTTGTTGTATAGAATGCCGACGGTTCCCCAAAAGTAGGGCACGGAGTAGTCGTTTGCCGTATCGTACTCCATTCCAAGGAGCTTGGCGTCAATGTTTGCGAGATTTGGGATGCTCTCCCTGTCAATCTTGGCGAGCATGCCTTCCCCGACCATTTTCTCCACCATGTAGTCGGATGGGAAGATGACGTCCGTCGGCGAAGCGTTTTGCCGCACCTTGACATACATCGCCTCGTTTGAGTCATAAGTGGAATAGACGACTTTGCAGCCGTTTTCCTTTTCAAACAGGTCATTTGACTCTGGGTCTATATAGTCGCCCCAGCTGTAGACATACAGGGTGTTTTCGCGTGAAGGCGCACAGCCTGGCAAGGCGGAGGCGAACAGGACGATGCAAAGGGCAAAGGCCAGTTTCTTCAAAGTTTTTCCCCCTTAGCGGAAGTATTGTTGTTGAGCGATCTCTTGTTGACGATAAAAAGCAAGATAGCCACGCTCAAAATCATGACCGTGGATAGCGCGTTGACTTCTGGGCTTATGCCTTTCTTAGCGGCGGAATAGACGTAGATAGACAGGTTGGTCACGCCGGATCCCGTATTAAAGAAACTGATTGCGAAGTCGTCGACCGACAGGGTAAAGGCGAGCAGCGCGCCAGTGGAAACGCC
Organism: Eubacteriaceae bacterium; assembly: GCA_031280495.1. Next base: position 6,076 of record JAITGT010000087.1, on the reverse strand, counting down.
GGCGCGAATGTCCGGAAGAACCACCTTAAAGAGTGCCTGCATAGGCGTCGCTCCCAGATCCAGGGCCGCTTCCACCAAATGCCTGTCCATCTGTTTTAGCTTTGGCAAAATTGAGAGAATCACGTATGGGGTGCAAAACGTGATGTGGGCTATGAGCATGGTGGCCATCCCCAGCCGAATTCCGGCAGAGGCAAAAACCAGCAGCATGGAAATGCCGGTAACGATGTCTGGGTTGATGACCGGAATGTAGTTGAGGTTTAGGTAAAGGGATCGGCTTCTCCCTTCCATAGCGTCAATGGCAATGGCAGACGCTGTCCCAATAACCGTTGACACAAGGGTGGCGAGCGCAGCGCACAGCAAAGTGTAGTATAGGGCGGACAGGATTTGCCTGTCGGAAAAGAGCGCGGCGTACCAGCGAAGGGAAAACCCTCCCCATATGCGGTTGGTGCGGTTTTCATTGAAAGAGTACACCACCAGGACCGCAATGGGAAGGTAAAAAAAGGCCAGCAAGAGGTAAACATATGCCTTTCTTAATTTTTTGCCTACCATAAGGCATTCTCCTTTTCGTCGCCCGCGAAGCGGTTCATGACGTACATGGCGAGCAAGATAAAAAACATCATAATGATAGAAATCGCGGAGCCAAACCCCCAGTCGCCTTTAACCAGAAATTGGTGCTGGATGAGGTTGCCAATATACATCTTTTGCGCCCCGCCCAATAGCTCCGGTATGACAAATGTCGAAACGGCAGGCATGAAAACCATCGTGACTCCTGTTGCAACGCCGGGCAGCGACAGGGGAAACGTGATTTTCCAAAATGCCTTCCATGGGCTTGCGCCAAGATCTTTTGCCGCTTCAAGATATGAAGGGTTGAGCTTTCTTAGCACAGAGTATATAGGGTATATCATAAAAGGCAGAAAATTGTAAAGCATGCCAAGCAAGACTGCCCCATTGTTGTACAAAAGGTTTGCCGGCCCAATTCCTAACAGATCCAGGGCCCGGTTAAGAAGCCCATTTTTTCCCAATAGGTTCATCCATGAATACGTGCGCAGCAGAAAGTTCATCCACGTCGGAAGAATAAGCAGCATGAGAAAGAACTCCCTTTGCCTGTCTTCCATAACGCTGATAAAGTAAGCGGCGGGATAGCCTATGCACAGCGAAGCGGCAGTTGACCAAAACGCAATGACAGCTGAGTCCCAGAGCACGCGCAGGTATATTGGGGAGAAAAAGCTCGCGAAATTGCTTAGGGAAAAGCCGCTCTCGCCTCTCAAGGCATAGACAGCCATGAGCAGCATGGGAACGGCTGTGAACGCGGCCATCCAAATTCCATATGGAAGGCCAAGAACCTTCATTCTCCTCATCGCCCTTAGCTTTCCCGCAGTACGGTGGGAATCTCTTCGGCCTGGTCGATGCCGATAAGCTCGCCCTCGTTGCGAATGATGAAGATGTCGTCCGGATCGCAGTCCAGCCCAATGCGGTCCCCTGGCTTTTGGGGCAGTATTGTCTCAATCATCACTGTCTCCTCCCCTACTTTTGCCAGGCACTCATAGCGCTCTGAATGGTAAGACGAGTATTGGATGACCGCGGAAAGCCTAGCCTGGGGATCTCCGTCTTTTAGTATGATCCAGTCGGCAGGCTTAATGACGGCAAGAACCTCGCTCGTTTCCGGAAAGCGATCGATGTTGCATGGAAACAGCGAGCCAAGAAATTTCACTGTGCCGTCGTCCGGCATGACAGATGGGAGAATGTTGCGCTGCTCAGCGCGCATGATGTGTATTTCATCCGGGCCAAAGTCGAGCCCGACCCGTTCGCCAACTTTTTTTTCGACAGTTGACTGGATGAGGAACTCCATTTCGCTGGATTGCGCCGTGTATTCGTAGTGAACGCCTTTGAAGGCAACGCTTTCGATTGAGGCTGTCAGCTTTGCCGATCCTGGGTCGCAAAAAATGAGGTCTTCTGGCCGAATAACGACTTTGACTGACTCTGTTTCTGGAAATTTTTTGTCCACGCAGGCAAATTTCTTGCCGAAGAAGGCAACTTCATAGTTTCGCTTCATCACGCCGTCAATGATGTTTGACTCCCCTATGAACTCTGCGACATAGGTATTGATGGGCTCGTTGTAAATGTCGGTAGGCGATCCAATTTGCTGTATTTCGCCGCGCCGCATGACAACAATTTTGTCTGAAAGGCTAAGCGCCTCCTCCTGATCGTGCGTTACGTAGATAAAGGTGATCTCGACCTCTCTTTGTATGCGCTTAAGCTCAGCCTGCATCTCTTTGCGGAGCTTGAGATCCAGCGCGGAAAGGGGCTCGTCCAGCAACAGCACCCGGGGTTCGTTGGCGAGGGCGCGCGCAATGGCGACTCTTTGCTGCTGGCCGCCGGAAAGCGAATCCACGTTTCGTTTTGCAAACCCTTCCAAATTGACGACCTTTAGGTAATAGGAAACCTTTTCGTCTATTGTTTTTTTGTCCGCCTTCTTGAGCCGAAGGGGAAATGCAATGTTCTCGTAGACATTGTAGTGCGGGAACAAGGCGTAATTCTGAAAGACAGTGTTGACTGGCCTTTCGTTTGGGGGAATTTCGTTGATTCTGTCCCCATACAAAAGGATGTCTCCGCTCGTTGGCTTTTCAAAGCCGGCAAGCATTCTGAGTATCGTCGTCTTTCCACAGCCGGAAGGGCCGAGGAGAGTGACAAACTCACCTTCCGAAACGGAAAAATTGATATAGTTGACGGCTACCTCCCCATCAAACTCCTTGGAAAGATCCCTTGCTTCGATTATTGTTTTTTTCAATTATTCTCCAAAAGCGCGCATTCAAGCGAAGGCAAACAGAATCAGGCAAGCGAGTGCGTGCGTGCCCAGGGCGCAAAAATGGGTTTGCCGGGCGGGCCGGAAGGCGCTTTTGCTCGCCACGCGCGCCTCTCAAGGCGCCTTTGCGGAAGGCGCTCCGGGCGCCAAGCCAAAAAACCAGTGTTTGCATTGAAATCCATGGAAAAATTATAAAGGCAGGCCATTTGAATGGCAACACTCCATAAAGGGTTTTTTGCGCATGGCGCTGCCCGCGCGCAGGATGTTGACATCCACTGTCCCAGCATGCTAGGATAAGCGCAGGCATGAAAATTGAAGGGACGGGCAGCAATGTGCGGCAGATACTACTTCGGCGACTTGAGCGACTACCCTAGCCTAAAAGAGATTTCTCTTGCGCTGACGGGGCATGTTTTCTCCGTTGGGGAAGTGTTTCCTACGCAAAACTGCGCTGTGCTCGCATCAGGAGCGGGCGCGGGGGTTGCCGCCACGGTAATGCAATGGGGCATTCGAGACTACAAGGGAAAGCTCTCGCTCATCAACGCGCGCGCTGAGACTGTTCGCGAAAAGCCTGCGTTTCGCCGAGCGTTTGAGACGGGCCGCATTGCCGTGCCAATGTCGAGCTTTTTTGAATGGGATGCATCCAAGAAGAAGCTTGCCTTTTACCGGGACCCGCCCGAAGCTCTTTTCGCCCTGGGCGTTTCACTCACATATCCCGGGAGCGAGAAAAGCAAATTCGCCATCCTGACAACGCAGGCTAACGAAAGCGTCTTGAGCGTGCATGCGCGCATGCCGCTGCTTGCTGAAAAGCGCGCAGTCAGCCAGTGGATACTCCAGCGAAGCGCGGCGGAAGAAATGCTCAGCCTTGTCCCTAAGCGCTTGGAGCGCCGCAGCGCCTAGGCAAGAAAAAAGGCCGGCGCTCCAGCGCCGGCCCCTCTTTCATGGCTTTCGGCAGCTAGTCAAAGAGCCCCGGCCTGAGCACTACGTTAAACATAAAGATGGACAGCATCAAAAGAGCGCCCGAAAAAACGGTCAAGCGCTGAAGCATTGCCTGAAGCCCTCTGGCTTTTGACTTTCCAAACAATGTCTCGTCGGTGCCGCCAATGGAGGCGCCCATGCCATAGCCCTTGCCTTCCTGCAATAGAACGGACAGTATCAAAACTAAGCTGGAAGCAAAGATAAGTATCGACAAAAATAACTGCATTACACCCTCCTGGCTATCGGACAATATTATACCATAAAAGATCAAAAGACAAAAACACATTTTGCATTGCTAGGAAAAATGAAGGCTCCGCCATGCGCCCTGCCCTCTTGGCAAGCGCCACGCTTTCATCCGCTAGCCAATCCCATCGCGCCATTAATTGCCTGGCTGCAAAAATAGAAAGGCCCCACAAGCGCTTTGGCAAAAAAACAGCCATTCGCCAGAAAGGAGATCGGCACATTTTTTGTTTCAGGAGCGCTGTTGCATGTGTGCCGCCGTTGCCATGACGAAGTATACAAAGCAAGAATGGAGCTGGATGCTCTATGACGCGGCAAGCTCGGCATTCTCTCTCATAATTTCTACAACCGTCCCACTCTATTTTTCGCTTATCGCCAACATGCAGGGAAATGTGGAGGCGGCTGAAGTTTCCGCAACATGGGGCGCTATGACCAGCGCCTCCCTTCTTTTGCTGGCGCTGCTCTCGCCGATGCTCGGGACGCTTGCGGACTACCAGGGAATGAAAAAGAGGATGTTTGCCTTTTCCCTTGCGCTTGCGATTGCAGGCCTTTCGCTCATCAACTTTACTCTAAACATTTTTGCCTTCATATGCCTCTTTCTGCTCACGAGGCTTTGCTATTCAGCCTGCAATGTTTTTTATGACTCCATGCTCACAGACGTAACGGAAAAAAGCCGCATGGATATGGTGTCGGCGAACGGTTTCGCAATCGGCTATGTTGCCAGCTGCATTCCATTCGTAGCCAGCATTTCCATTCTGCTCCTTCGCCCTTTTGGCATTGAGCCGCTGCTCGGCTTTCGGATCAGCTTTTTCATTACAGCCGCTTGGTGGGCTGCGCTGTCCCTGCCGCTGCTAAAAAACCTAAAGCACCGGTACTATGTCCAAATTGACCGAGAGGCGGGCGCGGTGAGGCAGTCTTTTCGCAGGCTCGCGGAAACCGTCAGGAAAATTCGAAAAAACAAAACCATGCGCTGCTTTATCATTGCCTATTTTTGCTATATAGACGGCGTATACACAATCATTTCCATGGCGACCATTTACGGCAGCGAAGTGGGCATTTCTTCCACGAACATGATTGTCGCCCTGCTCGTTACCCAGCTCGTAGCCTTTCCCTGCGTAATCCTTGCCGGAAAGCTGGCGAAGAAAATTACCCCCATTCGGCTCATAAAGGCGTTTATTATATGCTATGCGGGGATTTGCGTCTTGGGCTTTCTTTTAAGGAGCGCCTGGCAGTTTTGGGTGCTGGCAATTTCGGTGGGCGCTGTTCAGGGAGGAATCCAAACCCTTTCCCGCTCTTACTTCGCAAAGCTCATACCTAAAGAAGAGTCCAATGAATATTTTGGCTTCTATGATATCTTTGGAAAGTTTGCCGACTTTGTTGGCCCACTCTTTATAACGCTTTCAGCCGCGATAACAGGCGAGTCGCGCTACGGCATCCTCATGCTCATCCTGCTGTTTGCCGCCGGCTATGCCCTGCTCTCCAAAATCAAGGAAAGCGGGCAGGAAACAGGGGAAGCATAAGGCGCCGCTTTATGCGCTGTTCGGCTGCCTGCGCCAAACAGGCTCTTTTGGGGCAAGGCAAGGAAGCGCCCGCGGCTGGCAAACCGCAGCATTGCAGTTGGGCGCTGCGCTGGCTTTGCCCGGCATTATGGCAGCAGCGGCGCCCATGCTGGCTTTCAGTGCGGCATCTGCGCAGCTGCGCTTCAATACTGCCAAAAAAAGAGTGCCGGCAAGGCTGCGCGCCCCGCCGGCTGCCGCTTTATTCCGCTGCGGCCAGGTTCAAATCTGAGACAATTTTTTGAATGTCAGCCTTTTTTATCAGCTCGCTTTCGTAGAGCTTGTTGGACAGCCTTTCCAAAACCGCATAGTTGGCATGAAGCATTTCCATCACCCGGGTGTAGCAGGCATCCAAAATGGCGGTTATTTCCTCGTTTATTTCGCGGCTCATAAAGGCGTCTGCCTGGCGGGAGAAGACCCTGTTCTTGTAGCGGCTCATGCCGTACTCACAGACCATCATATTGGCCAGATCGTTTGCTTTTTGCAGGTCATTTTGCGCGCC